>JBHHVG010000016.1:0-16701 GCA_046754165.1 Myxococcota bacterium | reverse complement strand
ATCGGAATCTGGGTGTCATCGATCGAAATCCGCAAGCCCTTCGCGTTCGTTGGAACCAGGAAGAGAGTGAACCCGTCTCTTCTCGGCTCGGAGGTCGCTGCTTCGGGTGTGCGGGCGAGCACCATCACGTGCTCCGCCACGTCCGCACCCGATGTGAAGTTCTTCGTGCCCGAGAGGACGAAGCGCTCACCTTCGGGCTCGGCGCGGGTCCGACAAGGCGAAGTCCACTCCGCATCCTCCTTCTGCGTATCGATCTCTGGCGGCGATCAGCGGTTCCGACCCATCATCTTGTAGATCGGCGCGAATCGCTCCAGCGTCGACTCCGGGAGCGGCATCGGAGTTCCCATCAGCTTCGCTCCCCAGACCAGCTTGGCCGTGCGCTCGACGAGTCGCGCAACTTTCAGCGCGTCGGCCGGGTGCTTCCCGACGCACAAGAGACCGTGGTTCGCCATGAGAACCGCTCCTCGATCGCCGAGCCAACGCGATGCCTCGGTGGCGAGTTCCTCCGAGCCGGTGAGCCGATACTCGGCGACAGGTACTTCCCCGCCTACGTAGACATCGAACTCCTCGGCGACACAGGGAATCGATTCGTGATTGATAGCGAACATGCTCGCGAAAAGTGCGTGGCAGTGCATGACTGCACCGATGTCCGGATGGGCTCGCATGCAGGTCAGATGGAGCGCCTTCTCGGTCGTGGGCGCTCGATCGCCTTCCAGGACCTGGCCGTCGGCATCGATGACGACGAGGTCTTCCAGAGTCATCACATCGTAGTCGAGGGAAGATGGCGTCATGACGACCCGCTCGCCGGAGAGACGCCCCGAGACGTTGCCAGCGGTTCCCTCCACGAGGCCACACGTCACCATGGCCTTTGCCGCCTCCAAGACGGCCTTCTTGATATTCAGATCGGATGTCATCCAACGCTCCTCATCACTCTTCGACGGCTTCGTTGACGAAGCTGGACCCGAATGCTTTACTGGACAGGTGGCCAATATAGCGCGGACTCGGGGCCGCCGCTCGCAGGCGGAATCCGCCCGCACGCGGGCGCGCATCGTCGATCGTGCGGAATGCCTCTTCGCTCGAAAGGGATATCGCGGCGTCTCGCTTCGAGAGCTCGCCGCCGCCGCCGGAGTGAGGCCTTTTACGATCCAACATCACTTTGGCTCGAAGCTCGGTCTCTACCAGAGTGTGCTGAACCGCTGGGATCCCGAGCTGCTGGCGCGGCTGTCCAAGATCTCCGAAGAGGGCGGAGATTTCGTGACCGTCGTCGAAAGGGTCGTAGACGAGATCTTCGAGTTCTTCCTCTCCAAACGCAACTGGGTGGCGGTGTCGGCCCGCGCCGCGTTGGGAGAAGGCCTGCCGAGGCGGGTCGCGCTCCATGAGCACAGCTGGATCCAGTTCATCGACTCGACGATGCACGACCGGCGCCTCGGCGCACTGAAGCTCGATCTCGGCCTGCTGCTCATCACCGTCGAGGGGATCCTCCACCACCACGTGCTGTCCGCAGCCCACTACCGGCAGCTGTATGGAAAGGATGTTACCGATCCCCGGCTCAAGCGGCGGACGAAGCAGCACCTGAAGACCGTCATTCTTGCACTCGTGGAAAGCGGGCGCTGAGCGCGCTTCGCCGTCGGTTGGGAGAACACATGCCGAAACTCCGTTCGTACCGTGGTCTTCGCGGCCTGATCACAGGCGCCTCGAGCGGCATCGGGCGCACCCTGGCTCTCCGCATCGCCGCCGAAGGAGCCAGCGTTGCACTCGTGGCGCGCCGAGAGGATGAGCTGGAAAAGCTGGCGACGGAGATCCGCGGCGTGGGTGGCGAGGCGCTGGTGCTGACCTGTGACGTGGCGGAACGTGCACAGGTCGAGGTGTGCGCCGCGCGTGCGCTCGAGAAGTTCGGCGGGATCGATCTCCTGGTGAACAACGCGGGCTACGGACACCACCGCACTTTTCTGGAATGGGATCTCTCCGACATGGAACGGCTCATGCGAGTCAACTACTTCGGGACGCTCTACTTCACGAAGGCGCTGCTTCCGCAGATGGTGGAGCGACGGAAGGGCTGGCTCGTCTTCGTATCGTCCGTCGCCGGCAAGATCGCCTCTCCCGAGGAGGCGGCGTACGCCGCTTCGAAGTTCGCGATGGAGGGGTTGGCATCGGCGCTCTCCATCGAAGTGGAGGGCGCGGGGATCCACGTCCTCACCGTCCGCCCCGGAGTGATCCGCACTCCGTTCTTCGACGACGAAGCTCTCGAACGGATGCCCCCGGTGTCGAAGCGGCAGTTCGTCGATCCCGAACGTCTCGTCGATGCCATCGTGACTTCCCTCGCGCGAGGGAAACGCGAACTCACATTCCCGCGCTGGATCGCTTCGGGCTACCTCGCTCAGGCCCTCGCGCCGGAGTTCACGCGTCGACAGATTCGACGCAACACGATCGATGCGGTGGCGCGCGAGCGCGCGCGCGCTGGCAAGCGCGCGACATGACGGAAACGGCGGCTCCAACCGGACGGAGGGCGATGCCCGACGTTCTCGTGATCGGCGCTGGAGTGGCGGGCGTGACCGCCGCGCGGCAGCTCGCGCGAGCCGGTTTCTCGGTGACGGTCGTCGAGGGTCGCGACCGCGTCGGCGGCCGGGTCTGGTCGATTCGCGACTTCTGCGGTGAACCGATCGAGGCCGGTGCCGAGTTCATCCACGGAGTGGGAGCGCGGACCTGGCCCGAGGTGCGGACCGCGGGGCTCTCGACGCGTCCGTGTCCGTTGATCTGGGACACGATGTTCAATGTCGGTGGCGGCACGCGGTGGCTGCCGTGGATCTTGCTCCATCCCGGCGTCTGGCCGACCTTCCCGATTCTGCGCGCGATCAGAAAGGCAGAGCCGCCGGACCGGACGGCGCGCGAGTTCATCGATGCGCACGGCTACCGCGGGCGGGCGCGGATCTTCGCGCAGATGACGCTCACCGCTCACCTGCCAGGGAGCGTCGAGGAAGTCGGTGTACTCGGTCTCGTGGCCGACGGCGTGCTCCGCCTCGAAACGGGTCTCAATCACCGCGTGGAAGAGGGTTACGATGCCCTTGCGCATTCGATGGCCTCCGGCCTCGACATCCGTCTCGGATTCACCGTCGCGTCAGTCCGGTGGGCGAGTGAAGGCGTGACCGTGCGGTCGGCCGCAGGGGAGGAGATTTCCTCGCGCGCGGCGGTGTGCACCATTCCGGTCGGTGTTCTCCGAGCGGGTTCTGTGCAGTTCACGCCCGCGTTGCCCGAGAGCAAGCGCGCCGCGCTCGAGGTGATCGAGATGGGGCCGGTCCTCAAGCTGCTGCTGCTCTTCCGAGAGCGTTTCTGGCCGAAGTGGGCGGCGAACATCGCGTGCGGCACCGGCCCGGTGACCCTCTACTGGCCGGTCTTTCACCGGAGCGACGGGAAGCCGCCGGTATTGGTCGCCTACTGTACGGGCCCGCGCGCCGCACGGCTCTCGAAACTCAGCGAGGACGAGGCGGTGGAGTCGGTACTCGCTGACCTGCGCCGCCTGTTTCCGAAGGCCGACCCTCGGCGTGCGCTGATGGCGCATCGCCGTATCGACTGGGCGATCGATCCTTTCTCTCGCGGCGGCTACACGTTCCTCCGCCCCGGCGGAGTGGGCGCTCGCGAACGATTGCGGGCGCCCGACACCGGAGCGCTCTTCTGGGCGGGTGCGGCGACCGAGTGGAGCCCGATCGCAGCCACGGTCGAAGCGGCCTACTCGAGCGGGATGCGCGCCGCCGGGGAGGCGAAGAGCCATCTCGCCGGTGGATTCGATTCGCCGGCGGCCTCCCGTTGATTCCATGGGGCTGCGCTGATCGGGCGGCGACACGGGCGCTGCGGTCGAGTGCCTGGTCTATCAGGCGGTGCGCCCTCGAATCGGCGCAGAGCCTTGGGAAGCTTCTGCGAGCAGGGCGTAGTACGGCTCGGGCGCATAGCGGATTTGCAACCCGAGGCCTCCTTCTACGGCGCTTCGAAGGTGGGACGGTACCCTGCGCTGCCAAACGACCTTTGCGTTCAGCACGATGGCGGCCTCCGGCTCCCGCCGGCTGAGCACGACTTCGATTTCGTCGCCGGCCTTTGCGGCCGCACCGGTCTGCACGAACAGGCCGGTTCGCGATACATCGAGCACCAACCCGGAGAACATGCTCCGACTTCGCCTCAGCTTGCAGGGAATTCGCTTCCGGAAACGCGTGTCCACGCGCGTGTCCACGACGCTCCTCCTCGCCAGTGGTCCAGGATCTCTTCGACATGATTCTTCAGCCGCTTGACCCCGCGTGGACGCACGCTCGCGCGTCCCGACACGCGACCCGATGGGATCTCCCCCCGCCGCCCACTTCAGCCCGGTCGCTCTGCCACCGTGAGGACACACGGCAGAAGGAACGGCGCGGGCAGGCGGAAGACGGCCTGCTGGGTTTCGATGCGGAAGCCCGCTGCCTCCACCTGGCGACGCAGTCGCGCGCGGGTCGGCCACGAGAGGGGCTCGCCGAGGAGATGCGAGCCCGCTCGAGTGGCGCGTGACAGCCACTCCGCGGGCGGGTTCACGAGCGCCAGGAGCAGCCGTCCCTTCGGCGCCAGCACGCGAAAGAACCCGCGGAGCGCCGCCTCCTGATCGGGGAACCAGTGGAACGCTTCGGTGGAGACGACGGAGTCGAAGCTCCCGTCCCGAAATGGCAGGTGCAGCGCGTCGCCTCGGACCCAGGGCATTCCCGGTCCGTTGCGAGCGGCGCGGCGCAGCATGCCGTGCGAGAAGTCGCAGCCTACGACTTCGGCGCGCCGCAACGCGCCGTGGGCGCGCCTGGCGAACAGGCCCGTGCCGCAGCCCACGTCGAGCATGCGCCCGGGCGGCGCTTCGCGAAGTCGGCGCAGGACGGCATCCTGCACGGGCCGGTAGGTGAGCCGTTGTACCAGCGGCGCGTCGTAGACGCGCGACCACAGGTCGAAGAACCACAGATTCGGTCCGCCGCGGTCGGCCACACACGGAGAATACAGCGAGCGCCCGACGCGAGCGATCCTGGGCCATGGGCGGCCGCTCGCTTCGTCACCCGGCGAAGACGGAGTACTCGAAGCCGTCCGAGATCTGGAGGGTGGTCGAAGCGAAGCCGTTCTCGCCGCACTGGACGTACTCGACGTAGGGCCGGAGCGCCTTTCGAAACGTGAAGATGTTGTCGGCGAGGAGGACCGCGCCCGCGCGCAGGCGGGGCTGGAGGAGCTTCAGGATCGGGAGGTACAGGTCCTTCCAGCCGTCGAGCAACACGAGATCGACGGGCTCCGGTACTTCGCGGAGGGTCTCGAGGGCATCGCCCTGGCGCACGTCGGAGAAGGCGGTGAGCCCGGCGCTCTCGAGGTTCGCGACCGCTCGTGCGTGCTTCGATGGCTCGATCTCGCTCCCGATGACCTGTCCGCCACCGTTGTCGCGAATTCCCGCGGCCAGATAGATGGTGGAAATCCCGAACGAGGTTCCGAACTCGACGACCGTCTTGGCATTCAGGGCGCGGACGGTCAGGTAGAGGAAGTGACCCTGCTCCCTGGAGACCGGGATGTAGCAGTCCTTCATGAACTCCGGGGTCAGGATGTCGAACAGACCCTTTCCGCGGATGAATCCGGTCGCCAAGCGCGGAGCCATCCGGAGAAAGCGAAAGCGGTCGCGTCGCGCCTCGGCGTGCAACCCATCGAGAACGCCCCGGGTCGGTTCGGATTGCAGCGAATTGACGGTCGTCACGGATGATCCCAAGGTAACACGGATCCATTGGCGGGAGACGCGGACGGAAGGGGCCAGCGCCTTCCGCGGTGTGCGCGCGGAGAAACCCGCTTCGCAGCCGGCTGGGTGCAAAGCAGCAGTTCTTGGGTGATTCTTCTCGATGCCGGAGAAAACGCCTAGGATGGGGCGGCTCGGATGCAGGGCTACGCAGAGACTCAGATGTGGGGCGGCGCGGGTCCGTGAATCACGCTTTCCCCTACGAGGTGCCAGGTCTTGGCGGTCGGGTCATGAATGGCGGAACGTCAACCTGACTTGCTTGTGGTGAGCTCGGCTTCGACCCCTCGACCAGGCGACACACGCGCAGGGCCGCTTGCCCGCGCGGCCGCCGCGCTCGGGATCTTTGCGCTCGCGACGGCCATCCGCGCGGCCTGGTGGCGCGGCGTCTTCACCGAGAACGGCCTGCATACGCCCCACGGTGCCGACGAGTTCTACCACCTGCGCCGCATCTGGTACGCGGTCGTGAACTATCCGGACATCCTGGAGCGCGATCCCTACGTGCGCTTCCCTTTTTCCGGGGAAATCGTCTGGCCACCGGGCTTCGACCTGGTCGTCGCGAGCGTCGCGCGTCTGGTGGTGGGCGCGGGAGACCAGACGGCCTTCGAGGTCTTCGTCGCCTGGGTGCCGCCGGTGCTCGGAGCCGTCACCGCGGTCGCGGCTGCCTGGATCGGGGCGCGGGTGTTCTCGCCAGGTGCCGGGCTGCTGGCCGGCGTCCTGCTGGCGATCCTGCCGGCGCACTACCACTTCTCGCAGCTCGGCGTGATCGACCACCACGTCGCGGTGTCGTTCGCGATGACGACCCTGATGGCCACAGCCGTCGCGGTCGCGCAGCGGCCGCCGACGCGCCCTTGGCCCCTCGCTGCGCTGGGCCTCGGGCTCGGCGGTGCGCTGTTCCTGCTGACTTGGGCCGGAGCGCTCCTGCACCTCGCGCTGCTCCAGGGGGTGGCGGCGGTCTGGATGCTCCAGGCGCGGGATCCAGAGGTCGCGGTCTCGCGGGCGCGGCATCTCGCCGTGACCTGCGGCAGCTGCGGGCTGGCCATCGCGCCCTATTGCCTGGGGCGGGAGTGGGATCAGCTCGGGAACTCCAGCCTGCTGGTGCTCGGGAACTTCCACCCGACATGGTTTGCGGCGACGGGCGCCGCGAGTCTCGCGCTGTCGGTCGCGTGGTCGCGGACGCCGCTCGGGGCCCGGGTCTCGAGCCGTTGGGCGTCCACCGCGGGCCTGGCCTTGCCCGCCGTCGCAGCGCTCGTCGTAGCCGTTCCCGGCTTCCGGGAGGCTCTCGGCGACGCGCTGGGATGGTTCGCGCACGGGGAGGAATTCTACGCGTTCATCGGAGAGCTCCGCCCGCTCTTCTCGGGGTACTTCGGCGGATCCCCGACCAGCATGGCGGAGATGCAATTCACGCGGCTCATCTACGCGTTTCCCCTGGCGCTGATCTGGCTGGTGCGTTCTGCGCGGCGCGACCACCGGAGCGACCGCTGGCTCCTCGTCCTCTGGGGGGGAGGCTTCCTGGTCTTGACGCTCCTCCAGGTGCGTTTCGAGAACACCTTCTCGGTTCCGTACGTGATCGTGTGGGCCGGAGCGCTCGTGGCGATCGCAGGGAATCTGCGCCGGCGCCTGGAGGGGGCTTCGGCCGGTCGCCGCGTCGCGGCGGTGGCCGCCGCGGGGTTGCTCGTGGTGGTGGCGGCGCTCCCGAGCGCGGATTTCCTCGCCGGCCGCATCGCCAGCGGCTGGCGCGGGGCCCTGTCCGTCGCGCCGCCGAGCTACGTCGTCGCGCGGACTCATCACGGCATGGCCCGCTGGCTCCGCGCCCACTCTCCGGTGACGAGCGGCTATCTCGACGCGAGCCAGCGGCCGGAGTACGGAGTGCTGGTTCGCTGGGACATGGGCCATCTCTTCCGTTACCTCTCGGAGCGCCCGATGGTGCAGGACAACTTCGGCGTCTACACCGGGCGCCGGGAGTTCGACGCCGCCGAGCGCTACTTCGCGACGGCGAATGAGCAGGAGGCCAGCGAGATCCTGGACGGCCTGGGTGTGCGCTACGTCGTGGTGGACGTCACCGGCTCCGGTCACGGGCGTGCCTACGCGGAACGCTCGATGGCTCGCCGCCTGTTTCCGACGAACGCCGTGACAGAAGCCCCGGCGTTGTCGCGCCACCGGCTGCTGGCCGAGACGGACCCGAGCCGCATCGACGCGATTCACGTGATGATCTACGAACACGTCGCCGGCGCCTACGTCACGGGGGTCGCGTCACCCGGCGCGGCGATCGCGGCGGATCTCGACATCCTCTCGGATGCGCAGCCGCGGCCTTCCCGGTACCGGATCATCGGGCGCGCGGACCCACAGGGCGTCTATCGCATCCGCCTGGCGTACGCGACCGACGCGGCGCGTCCGGTCCGCACCGCGGCCGCCTACGCCGTGCATTGCGGCGGCCCGGCCGTGGCGGTCGCGGTTCCGGAGGAGGCAGTCTTGCATGGCCGGGCGATCGCCGCACCGCCGCTCACCTGCGGGCGCGGAGAATGAGGAGGGCGGGCGAGGCCGTGAAACGAAGCCCCCGGCGTCGCGGGACGCCGGGGGCGAGGAAACGTCGGTCGAACGGCGTGTGCTCCTAGCGCCGCCGCCGTTGCTTCAGGCCCGCAACGCCGAAGCCGACCGCGAACAGCACGGCCGCCGACGGCTCCGGAATCTGGCGCGAGAAGCGCGCACCCTGGAGCAGAAGCTCGTAGTTGCCGGTGCCGCCGATGTTGGTCCAGCCGGCCAGCGGGTTGGTATTGATCGGGCCTTCGACATTGGGGGAGGCCGTCACCGGGAAGAGCGGGTTGTCGCTTGCATCGACCGGGTCGTTGTTCCAGGCGGAGATGCCGAGGAGGTAGTCGCCCGCGGGAAGGCCGCTGTACGCCGGGTCGCCGGCCGGGAACTTCGACAGGAAGCTCGCCGGGGATTCGAAGTCATCGTTGTGCGCGATGCCGACACCACCCATGTCGAACAGCCAGAGCTGGGGGTCGCGGAAGCTCGAACTGGTCGCGACCGAGAAGATGCTCGCGTCGAAGATCGTGATCCGGTAGAGATCGGCGTCTCCGACGAAGTCGAACGAGCCGAAGATCGAGTTGACGACTCCGACACCCTCGACCGTCTGGCCGGGCGCGAGATCGGTCGCGTCCCCGATTTCGGTGAAGCTGTTGGCCCACGAAGCGCTCGCAGCGACCAAGAGCGCTGCGCACGTTGCGATTGCGATGCTGTTAGCCCGCATGTGCAAGACCTCCCACCGGCACTATAGACAGCAACACCCGAAGACTGCCAGCAATTTCGCTCGATCGACACGAATCAGTGCGCGTTCCCCGCGGGTCCGTGATCACCGGCAACACTTCGCCTTACTCGGCGTTGTGTAACGAGGAATGCCGATTCCCGGACGGGGAGGCCGGGGCCGCACGTCGAGCAGGCGGCGCATCGCCGAAATGGGGTCTAGCGGGTGGCCGGCCTCCAGAAGGGGATCGCGAGATCATCCTCCACCCGCACCGCGTAGGCTTCGACGGCCATGCCGATGTGGACGGCGGCGACGTCGCAGTCCGTGAGGCCCCCCATCATCTGTACGCCCTCATCGAGATCCACCATGGCGACCGCGTAGGGCAGCTCGTCGCGGAAGGCCTTGGCGTGGCTCTGGCGGACCACCGTGAAGGTGTGAATCTTGCCCCGGCCCGAGGCGATCGCCCAATCGGGGTCGGAGCCACAGGCGGTGCAGACGGGGCGGGGGTAGAACTGGCGATTCCCGCAGGCCGGGCAGGTCTGATAGCGGAGCTCGCCGCGGGCAGCCGCCTCGTAGAACTCCCTCTCGAAATCGTCCGGCTGGGGCAGCGGCTTCTGCCAATCCGGTGCGTCGATGACGTCCAATGCCTTCACTCCCTTCCGAGGATGACGGTGCCGATGCACGACAGGAAGCCACCGGATCCCGCGCACAGCGTCAGCGCGCAGTCCGGCACCTGCGCGTCGCCTCCCTGGCCGCGCAGCTGACGGGTGGCCTCGATCAGCAGGAAGATTCCGCGCATGCCCGAGTGTGACGACGAGAGCCCACCCCCGTCGGTGTTGAGCGGAAGCCTGCCGCCGCGCGCGAGGTGCCCCTCGGCGACGAAAGCCCCCCCCTCGCCCTTGGCGCAGAAGCCGCAGTCCTCGAGCAGCATCAGCACGGTGATCGTGAAGCTGTCATAGAACTGGATCGTGTCGATGTCGGCGGGGGTCACCCCAGCCTGGGTGAAGGCTTCCGGTGCGCAGCGGACCGCGGCCGAGTGGGTGAAGTCGCCCATCTGGGAGATGTTCCAGTGGGTCTGTGCGCCCGAGGCGCCGAGCACGCGAACGGCCGGCTGGGGCAGGTCTCGCGCGCGTTCTTCCGTCGTGACGATCAGCGCGCCGCCGCCGTCGGAGACGACGCAGCACTCGAGCTTGTGCAGCGGATCGGCGATCATGCGGCTGCCGAGTACGTCGTCCACGCTGATCGGATCGCGGTACATGGCCAGCGGATTGAGGCCCGCGAACTCGCGGACCCCCACCGAGATCTGGGCGAGCTGCTCCGGCTTGGTGCCGAACTCGTAGATGTGGCGCTGGGCGACCATGGCGTAGCAGCCGACGATCGAGAGGCCGTAGGGCGCCTCCCAGCCCGGCGTTCCCGACACGCGCCGCGAGCCCCCCGTCATGCCGCGGGTGCCGAGAGTCCGGCCCAAGCGGGAGAGGTAGTCCGAGCCGTAGCTCACGAGCGCCGTATCGCACAGCCCCTGACGAATGGCCGCGCTCGCGTGCTGGACGTGGAACTCGAAGGACGAGCCGCCCGTCATGGTGGAGTCGATGTAGCGATGCTGGATGCCGAGGTACTCGGCCAGCATCACCGCGTCCGCGGACGAGGCCATGCCCGCGCACAGAAAACCGTCGACCGCGTCCTTCGCAACGCCGGAGTCCGCCAGTGCCCGCTGCATCGCCTGCGCGTGGTGCTGGGCGCTCGAGAGATGCGGGGCCACGGGGTAGTCGGACAGACCGATTCCCACGATTACCGGGTCGCGCGCAGCCATGGCCCCCTCGGAGTCCGGCGACCGTAGCACGGCGGTCGGGTGCCGCGAGAAGGCGAATTTCCGTGACGCTGGACTCCTCCAGCGGCAGCGGATCCGCCGTCTTCCCCTGTTGCGTCGGCCCGAACCTTCCGATGAGAAGCGTGATGGGCCGCGAATTCGGGATGCCGAGAGGGCCGGACGGGGAGGGCGTTTGCCCGGAGGAGCGCTTCCGCGCCCTGGTCGAGAACGCGCCCGCGGTCGTCTCGGAGTTGGATCCAGGCGGCACCGTCCACTACATCAGCCCTGCGGTCCGCGATCTCCTGGGCCACGAGCCGGAGGATCTGGTCGGGCGCAGCTCGAGCCATCTGATCCACCTGGACGACCAGGACGAGATCACCGGGTTCGTGGCGGCCGCGCTCCGAGACGGGCACGCTCAGTCGATCCATCGGGTGCGGCACTGCGACGGTTCCTGGCGGTGGTTCCAGGACACTGCGAAGAGCTTCCGCAACGGGGCGGGCGAGATCCGGATCGCGGTCGTGAGCCGCGACGTCTCGGATCTCAAGACGATGGAGGCGGCGCACGCTCTCCAGCTACAGGTTCAGCAGCAGCTGGCCAGCCTCTCGCACGAGCTGCTCGCGCTCCCCGCCGACGAGGTCGCCACCGGCGTCGTCCTGCACCTCGCGTATGCGGCGAAGTTGGCCGGCGCCCAGCGGACCCGGATCGTGGTCGTGCACGACCCGAAGTGGGAGGTGATCGACCACTTCGACTGGTCCGACCCCAATACCCAGCATTCCTACCCGCCGCTCACCGCCGATATCGCGCGGCGCTTCCGCTGGTCCGCGCGACAGCTCATGAAGGGAGAGGTGGTCCACGTGCCCGACGTCGCGGCCCTGCCCGAGGAGGCTGCGGTCGAGCGCCGAGGCCTCGGGCAGCGGCAGGTGCGTTCGATGCTCACGATTCCGATATATCTCGCCGAACGCGTGATCGGCTTCCAGGTCTTCGAGCGGGTCTACGAGCAGAAGGCGTGGACCGAGCAGGAGATCGCCCTGCTGTCGCTTGTGGGCGAGATCTTCGGAACGGCGATCCAGCGGAAGCGCTCGGACGATTCGCTGCGAGAGAGTGACGTCCGCTTTCGCGCCATGACCGAGCACGCGACCGACCTGATCTCGGAGCTCGACGCGAACGGACGGATCCTCTATGTCAGCCCGAGCTACGAGGATCAGCTGGGCCATCCGGCGGAATCCCTGCTCGGCCGCCCCGCGCGGGACATGGTCCACCCGGACGACTACGAAGACGTGCGCAACCGCTTCGTCGGGGCGGTCGTGAACGTTGCTCAGACACGCACGGTGCTGCGGATGCGGCACGGCGACGGCTCCTGGCGCTGGTTCGAGGCCTCGGGTCGCGCCTTCCGGACCGCGGCGGGGGCGATGCGTTTCGTCTCGATGGCCCGCGACATCACCGAACGCAAGGCGATGGAGGAGGCGCTCGAGGCGAGCCGTGAGCAGCTGCTCCAGTCGCAGAAGCTCGAAGCCGTGGGCCGCCTCGCCGGCGGAATCGCCCACGATTTCAACAATCTCCTGACAGTAATCCTCGGTTTCAGCCGGCCCCTCTTGAAGGATCTCGCCGCGGAGGATCCGACCCGCGCGGACGTGCAGGAGATCCACGCCGCAGCGGAACGCGCAGCGGCCTTGACGCGGCAGCTGCTCACCTTCAGTCGGCGGCAGGTCGTCGAGTCCCGCGGTGTCGATCTCAATGCGACGATCACGGGACTGGAGTCCATCCTGCGGCGGCTGCTCGAAGACGACATCGAGCTGGTCCTCGATCTCGATCCGGGACTCGGCGTGGTGGAGGGCGATCCCAACCAGTTCGAGCAGGTCGTCGTCAACATCGCGGTCAACGCGCGCGACGCGATGCCCGACGGCGGCAGGCTCCGCGTTCGCACGACGAACGAGACCGTCGACGACGTCACCGCGCGACGATTGGGCCTGGCCCGCGCCGGTGAATACGTGACGCTCGAGATGAGCGACGACGGCATGGGGATGAGCGAAGAGACCCGCGCCCACATCTTCGACCCGTTCTTCACGACGAAGGAGCCGGGGCGCGGGACGGGGCTCGGCCTCTCGATCGTCTTCAGCGTCATCGAGCGCGTCGGCGGAGCGATTGCAGTAGAAGGCACCCCGGGCAAGGGCACGGCCTTCACGATCTATCTGGAGCGCAGCCAGGGAGCGACGGTCGAGGCGGAGCGGGAGACGGGGGTGGGGGCCGTTCGCGGCAGCGGCTGCGTGCTGCTCGCAGACGACGAGCCGGCGGTCCGCCGCCTGGTTCACCGCAAGCTCACCCGCGCCCGTTACAAAGTCGTCACGGCCGCGGACGGCGCCGAGGCGCTCGAGGCGGCGGAACGCTGCGAGACGGAGATCGATGCGCTGCTCACGGACGTCGTCATGCCGAAGTTGAACGGCGCCGAGCTGGCGCGGCGACTGCGGCGCAGCCGTCCTGGGCTGAAGGTGCTGTTCATGTCCGGCGGCCAGGACGGACGCGAGGGAAGCGCGGGCCCCGAACCCGAGGAGGGCGGGCTGCTGACCAAGCCGTTCAGCGAAGCGGCCCTGCTCTCCGCTCTGCGCGACCTGCTCGATTCCTGAGAGATTCCACCGCGGCGAACCGTCGCGCCCGGCGGCTCCGATGTGCCAACCCCGCGGCGATCCCTATCATGGCCGGCACGCCGACGGCCTCCGGAGGCCCCTCTGGTCCGGGCGGCGCGCCCGGGGGACAACGGTCATGAGGCTCAGCGAATACGGTCGCCAGGTCGTCCACGTGGATCTCGGAGCCGGCGAGGTCGGGGTCCGCCCGATTCCCGAGGACTGGGTTCGGAAGTACATCGGCGCGCGCGGAATCGGGGTCCGCTACGTGTTCGAGAACGGCCCCGACGTCGAGCCGCTGTCGCCGGAGAACCTGCTGTGCTTCTTGAATGGACCGCTCACCGGGTCCGAGACGAGCATGAGCGGGCGCTGGGCGGCGGTCACCCGTTCTCCGCTGACCGGTACCGTGACCGACAGCCACCAGGGCGGCTGGACGGCGGCGCGGCTGCGCTGGGCCGGCCTCGATGGGCTGGTATTTCGCGGGCGGGCGAGCCGTCCGGTCTACGCGTTCGTCGAGGACGGCCGGGTCGAGCTCCGCGACGCCTCGGACGTCTGGGGGCAGGGGATCCACGAGACGGTCCGAATCTTCCGCGAGCGCTACGGCGAGAAGGATCTCTCGGTGTGCGCCATCGGCCCCGCGGGAGAGAACCAGGTGCGTTTCGCCGCCTGGGTGAACGAGGACGATCGCGCCTTCGGGCGCGGCGGCACCGGTGCCGTCGGCGGCAGCAAGAACCTCAAGGCCATCGTGATCCGCGCGGGCCGAAAGACGAGCGACGTCGATGACTCCGACGGCTGGAAGCGCGTGCGGCGCAGCGCCCTCGACGCCATTCGCGACGAGGCGAACATCACCAGCCCGAAGAAGGGCGGGCTGTCCGTGTACGGAACCAACGTCTTGATGAACATCACGAACAGCATGGGTGCCCTCGGGACGCGCAACAGCCAGACGACGTCCTTCGGTGACCGCGCGGAGGGCATCAGCGGCGAGTTCGTCGAGCAGAACCTGCTGACCGGGAACCCGACCTGCCACGCCTGCCCGGTCGCGTGCAAGAAGGAGGTGGAGATCACCGAAGGTCCGCACGCCGGCCTCAAGATGGAGAGCGTGGAGTACGAGCCCGCGTGGTCGCTCGGCGCCAACTGCGACAACGCAGACATCGTCTCCATCGCCGTGATGATCGACCAGTGCAACGATCTGGGTCTCGACCCGATCGAGCTCGGCAACGTCTTCTCCGCCTACATGGAGGCCACGGAGAGGGGCTACGCCGACGGTCCCGGCCTCGCCTGGGGGGATCGGGAGGCGATGGTGGCGTTGACCGATGCGCTCGCGCGGCGCGAGGGCATCGGCGACCTGCTCGCCGAGGGCACCGCGCGCGTCGCGGCGCACTGGAAGCATCCGGAGATCGGCATGGAGGTGAAGGGGCAGGCGATCGCCGCCTACGATCCCCGCGGTCTCAAGGGCATGGGTCTCGGCTACGCCACGAGCAATCGCGGCGCCTGTCACCTGCGCGCCTACACGGCCGCCGCCGAGCTGGGGGTGATTCCGATCGAGTCGGATCCGCTGGAGTGGAAGGGCAAGGGAGAGCTCGTCAAGGCCTTCCAGGACCTCGCCGCGTTCTCCGACAGCCTCGACCTGTGCAAGTTCAGCGCCTTCGCCGAGGATGCCGAGGGCTACGCGCAGCAGTACGCCAGCGCCATGGGGATCTCCTTCTCTGCGGACGACGTCATGGAGGCCGGGGAGCGCATCTACAATCTCGAGCGGCACTTCAACAACCTGGCGGGCTTTCGCGAGGGATCCGATCGCCTGCCCGACCGCTTCACGGTGGAGCCGTCGACCATGGCGGGCTCGCAGGGCCACGTCTCCGAGCTGGAGCAGATGCTCGGCGAGTACTACGCCGCACGAGGCTGGGAGGACGGCGTGGTTCCCGAGTCGAAGCTGCGGCAGCTCGGGATCCTCTAGCCCCTCATCCTCCGGCGACGGCGGGAAAGACGTCGATCACGTCGGCGGGCGCGACCCGTGTATCGAGCCCTTCGGGCAGGTAGCCGGCGCCGCGACCGTTGACGAAGACGTGGATGCCGCGCGCGAGCTCGCCGTCCTCGGCCAGCAGCTTCGGGCCCAGCGCCGGGAAGCGTTCGACGATTCGCTGCAGCAGCGCCCGCAGCGTGGCGCCGTCGGGCAGCGGGAAGTCCAACGTCTTGGCTCCGACCAGCGGGCGCAGCGTCGCGTAGAAGCTCACCGTCATGTCTTGCCCCGGCCTCCGAACCGCGGTCCGCGGCGCTCGCCTCCCGATGCTAGCGAGACGCTCGAAAGGCCCTGTTGCACACCCCTCTCGGAGGCGAAATCGAGAAGGATCCCGCGCGGTTGCGACATTGCACCCGCCCAGGGCGGAGCGTAGTCTAGGGGCCTCATGCCCGACTGCGCCCGCCCATGACCCGGATCCTCTGCGGCCTGTTCCTGCTCTCCGGGGCGGCCGCGCTGCTCTTCGAGACACTGTGGTTCCACCAGGCCGGCCTGGCCTTCGGCAACAGCGTCTGGGCGTCGGCGCTGGTGCTCTCGAGCTTCATGGCCGGGCTCGCGCTCGGCAACGGCTGGATGGCGCGCCACGGCGCGCGGGTGCGGCGCCCGGTGCGCTTCTATGCCGCCCTCGAAGCGGTCATCGCGTGCAGCGGCGTCGTGCTGGTCTTCGTGCTGCCGCTGCTGAGCGAGTGGCTCGCCCCGGTCTTCCGCCCGTTCCTGGATCGCCCGCTGATCCTGAACCCGCTGCGCCTCGCCTCCGCCTTCGCGCTCCTGCTGCTGCCGTCGACGGCCATGGGCGCCACGCTGCCCGTTCTGGTCAAGGCGCTGCTGGCGCGCGATCCGAACTTCGGATCGGTGCTCGGCCGGCTCTACGGCTGGAACACCCTCGGAGCAGTGGGGGGAGCGGTCGCCGGGGAGCTGGTGCTCATCGAGTGGCTCGGCGTCCGCGGCACCGCGCTGTTCGCCGCGGGGCTCGAAGCCGTGGCGGTCGTCGTCGCCCTCGCCCTCTCCCGCAGCCTCTCCGCTGTGGGAGAATCGGCCCTGGCCGAGCTCGGGCCGGTGGGCGAACGGCGGTTGTCGTCCTCGGCGCGGCGCGCCCTCGCCGCGGCCTTCGGCGCTGGCGCGATCCTGCTCGCCTTCGAGATCGTCTGGTTCCGCTTCATGCACCTGTTCATCCACTCCGGCGGACTGGTGTTCTCGATGATGCTGGCGACGGTGCTGATGGGAATCGGGCTCGGCGGCTTTGCGGGCGGCGTC
>JBHHVG010000015.1:0-16824 GCA_046754165.1 Myxococcota bacterium | reverse complement strand
AGGTCGACTGTCCGATCCCGAGCCGCGAGAGCTGATCCACCGCCTCGTAGGTGAGCGTGCCCGAGCGCGAGACCACGCCGACGGGGCCGGGCTGCGTGATCTCGGCCGGCATGATGCCGATGCGACACTGCTCCGGCGTGACGATGCCCGGACAGTTGGGCCCCACCAGGCGAAGCCCGCTGCCGGCCAGGGCGCTCTTCGCGCGCAGCATGTCGAGAGTCGGGATCCCTTCGGTGATGCACACCGCGAGGTCGAGGCCGGCGTCGGCTGCCTCGAGGATCGCGTCGGCGGCGCCCGACGGCGGCACGAAGATGACCGACGCATTGGCCGCGGTGGCTTCGACGGCCCGGGCCACCGTGTCGAAGCAGGGAATGCCGCCGATCTCCTGGCCGCCCTTGCCCGGGGCGACACCACCCACGATCTGGGTGCCGTACTCTCGCGAGAGCTGGGCGTGGAACTGCCCCATGCGGCCCATGCCCTGGACCAACACCTTGGTGTTCCGGTCGCACAAGATCCCCATGGCTACGCGCCTCCCCGGGCGGCCGCCACCGCCTTCTCACCCGCTTCCTGGAGCGTCTCGGCGGGAGTGATGTCGAGGTCCGAATCGGCGAGGATCTTGCGACCCTCGGTCGCCCGGGTGCCCTGGAGCCGCACGACCAGCGGCACCCCGACTCCCAGATCCGCCGCCGCCGCCACCACGCCCTCGGCGATCAAGTCGCAGCGCACGATGCCGCCGAAGATGTTCACGAGGATCGCCTTCACCTTCTCGTCCCGCAGGATGAGCTTGAAGGCCTCCTTCACCTTCTCCTTGTCCGCGCCGCCTCCGGCGTCGAGGAAGTTTGCGGGGCTTCCGCCGCAGACCTGGATCATGTCCAGCGTCGCCATCGCGAGGCCCGCGCCGTTGACCATGCAGCCGATGTCCCCATCGAGACCGACGTAGGCCAGGTCGATCTCCGCGGCCGCGCGCTCCCGCGGATCCTCCTCTTCCGGATCCCGCAGGGCCGCGATGTCCGCGTGGCGGAAGAGGGCGTTGTCGTCGAAGTTGATCTTCGCGTCGAGGGCGACGAGGTCGCCGCCAGCGGTCAGGACCAGCGGGTTGATCTCGGCGATCGACGCGTCCTTCTCGACGAAGAGCCGGAACAGGCCGTCGAGGAGAGCGCCGAGCTGCTTCACCGGTCCCGCCGCCAGGCCGAGCGCGAAGCCGATGTGCCGGGCCTGGAAGGCCTGGAGCCCGGCGTTCCCGTCCACGAGCACGGTGATGATCTTCTCCGGATTCTTTTCGGCGACCTTCTCGATCTCCATGCCGCCCTCGGTCGAGGCGATCACCGCGAGCTTCTCGGCGGCGCGGTCGATCACCACCGCCAGGTACAGCTCGTCGGCGATGTCGGAGCCAGCCTCGACGTACACCTTGCGAACGAGCTTTCCCTCGGGCGGGGTCTGGGGCGTGTGCAGCGTCATGCCGAGGATCTGGCTGGCGACCTCCTTCGCCTCGGAGGGTGACTTCGCGAGCTTGACGCCGCCCGCCTTGCCGCGGCCCCCGGCGTGCACCTGCGCCTTCACGACGACCACGTCGGAGCCCAGCGCGCGCGCGGCCTCGTAGGCCTCGGCGGCCGTCGTCGCGAGCCGGCCCTCGGGAACCGCGATGCCGAACTCGCGGAGCACCTCCTTCGCCTGGTATTCGTGGACGTTCACAGCTTGATCTGCTCCACGAGCGTGCGGACGTGGTCGACCGATTTGTCGAAGCGCTCGCGCTCCTCGTCGGTCATCTCGACCTCGAGCACGCGCTCGAGACCGTTCGCGCCCAGCACGCAGGGGACGCCCACGTAGAGGCCGTCGACCCCGTACTCGCCCTCGAGGAGAGCCGCGCAGGCCAGGACGCGCTTCTTGTCCTTGAGGATCGCCTCGGCCATCTCGATCGCGGAGAGCGCCGGGGACACGAAGGCCGAGCCCGTCTTGAGCAGGCCCACGACCTCTCCACCGGCGCCCTTGGTGCGCTGGACGATGGCGTCGATCTTGTCGGCGTCCATCAGCTGGGTCAGTGGGATGCCCGCGACGGTGCAGTAGCGGGTGAGCGGCACCATCGTGTCGCCGTGCCCACCGAGCACCATGGCGGTCACGTCCTGTACCGACACGTCGAGTTCCCAGGCCACGAAGGCGCGAAAACGGGCGGAGTCGAGCACTCCCGCCATGCCGATCACGCGATTCTTCGGAAAGCCCGAGATCTCCTTGAAGGTGTAGACCATGGCGTCGAGGGGATTCGAGATCACGATGACGTAGGCGTCTGGCGCGTTGTCGCGCACGCCCTCGGCGACCTGGGTCATGATCTTGAGGTTGGTGGCCAGCAGATCGTCACGGGACATGCCCGGCTTCCGCGCGAGCCCCGCCGTGATGATCACCACGTCCGCGCCTGCGATGCCCGCGTAGTCGTTGGTGCCAGCGATCTTGGCGTCGGCGCCGAGCACCGGCGCGCCCTCCGCCATGTCGAGGGCCTTGCCTTGCGGCAGCCCTTCGACGACGTCGAAGATCACGATGTCGCCCAGCTCGCGATAGGCGGCCTGCTCTGCGAGAACGCCGCCGATGTTGCCGCCTCCGATGAGGGCGATCTTCTTGCGTGCCATGTGGGGGAGTCCTTTGCGTTGGATGGATGAATGAACGGCCGCCCACGGCCCCTGGGACCCGCGGCGCCCGCATTGCCGCCTTTTCAGGCGTTGCCGATGTTCTCGATGATCGCGTCTCCGAAGCCGCTGCACGAGACCTTCGTGGCCCCTTCCATCTGACGTTCGAAGTCGTAGGTCACCCGCTTCTGCGCGATGGCCGCCTCGATGCCGCGCTCGATGAGCTCACCCGCCTCGTTCCAGCCGAGGTGCTGGAGCATCATCACGCCGGATAGCATGACCGAGCCCGGGTTCACCTTGTCCTGACCGGCGTATTTCGGCGCGGTGCCATGGGTCGCCTCGAAAAGGGCCTGCTCCGCGCCGATGTTCGCGCCCGGTGCGATCCCGAGGCCGCCGACCTGGGCGGCACTGGCGTCCGAGATGTAGTCGCCATTCAGATTCGGCGACGCGACCACGTCGTACTCGTCGGGGCGCAGCAGCAGCTGCTGGAACATCGCGTCCGCGATGCGATCCTTCACCAGGATCTTGCCCGGCGGCAGCTTCCCGTCGTGGTCGTCCCAGAGCTCGTTCTCGGTAACGATCTGGTCGCGGAACTCATCGAGGGCGACCTCGTAGCCCCAGTCGCGGAACGCCCCCTCGGTGTACTTCATGATGTTGCCCTTGTGCACCAGCGTGACACTCTCGCGCCGGTGCGCAATGGCGTACTCGATCGCCATCTTCACCAGGCGCTTGCTGCCGGTCTCGCTCATCGGCTTGATGCCGATCCCGGAATCCAGACGGACGTTCTTTCCCATCTCTCCGTTCAGGATTTCGATGATCCTCTTCGCTTCGGTGCTGCCGCACTCGAAGTCGATCCCGGAGTACACGTCCTCGGTGTTCTCGCGAAAGAGCACGATGTCGAGGTCCTGCGGGCGCTTCATTGGAGAAGGAACGCCCTCGTACCAGCGCACCGGACGGACACAGGCGTAGAGGTCGAGGATCTGCCGCAGCGCGACGTTGATCGAGCGGATCCCGCCGCCGATGGGCGTCGTCAGCGGCCCCTTGATGGCGACGGAGTACTCGATGATCGCCTTCGTCGTGTCTTCGGGCAGCCAGGTGTCTGGCCCGTAGACTTCGTTCGCCTTCCCGCCGGCATAGATCTCGTACCACGCGATCTTGCGGCGGCCGCCGTAGGCCTTTTCGACCGCGGCGTCGAAGACGCGCACGGACGCGGCCCAGATGTCCGGGCCGATGCCGTCACCTTCGATGAACGGAAGGATGGGGTGGTCGGGAACGACCAGATGGCCGTGTTCGTCGCGCTGGATCTTCTCGCCTTCGGTGGGTGCCTCGAGCTTTTCGTAGTTGGACATGACGGGGATGGCTTCGGTCCTTCCTGGATTCACCGCTGGCCTCTCGACTTCGCGCCCGGGAATCTCCCGAACGCCGCAGCGGTCTGCTGGCGGCGGCGGAGCCTTCGTCCCCGTCGGCAGCAGCCGGCGCGGGCGGAGGCGCAGAGTTTACATCGAGATCTGCCGGCGTCTCCCCGGGCGCGGGAATCCGGCAGTGGATCATTCATCGCCCTCCAGCGGCAACACGCGGATCGAGAGCTCGTCCAATTGGTCCTGCTCGATGGGCGTGGGTGCATCCATCAGAAGATCCTGTCCACGCTGGGTCTTCGGGAAGGCGATCACGTCGCGCAGGTTTTCGCGACCGGCGAGCAGCATCGCCCAGCGGTCGAGGCCGTAGGCGAACCCGCCGTGGGGGGGGGCACCCGCGTCGAGTGCGTTCAGAAGGAAGCCGAAACGCTCCTCGGCCCGATCCTTCGAGTAACCCATGATCTCGAAGATCTTCCGCTGCACGTCGCTCTGGTGATTGCGAAGGCTCCCGGATCCCAGCTCGAGACCGTTGATCACCACGTCGTAGTGCGTGCCGCGGACCTTCTCCGGAGCGCTGTCGAGGAGAGAAAGATCGTCCTCGACCGGGGCGACGAACGGCTGGTGAACGTACGTGAGCTGGCCGTCGTCGCCGGGCTCGAAGAGGGGGAAGTCCACCACGAACAGGACGTCCCAGGGGCGATCGTCCACGCGCCCGAGCTGGCGCCCGAGATCTTCGCGCAGGCGGGACAGCACCGCGTTCGCCCGGGCGGGCTCATCCGCCTGGAACAGGATCAGGCTTCCGGGCCGCGCATCCGTCGCCTCGCGGACGGCCTTCTTTTCGGCCTCGGAGAAGAACTTGACGATCGGCGACTGCCAGGTGCCGTCCTCCATCACGCGGATCCAGGCGAGCCCCTTCGCTCCGAGCTCCTTCTTCACGAACCCCTCGAGGCGGTCGACCGCGGTGCGGCTGAGGCCGCCGGCGTCGTGGATGGGCAGACACTTCACGACGCCGCCCGCGTCGACGTTGGCGCGAAACGCCCGAAAGCCGCTCTCCCGGAAGGCGTCGGTCAGATCCACCAGCTCGAGCTGCACGCGGGTGTCCGGCTTGTCGCTGCCGAAGCGCGCCATGGACTCGGCGTAGGCGAGGCGCGGAAACGGCCGCGGGAGCTCCACACCCGCCGCTTCGGCGCTCGCCCGGCAGGTCACCTCCTCGAGAACCCCAAGGATCTCCTCGACCCCGGCGAAGGACATCTCGAGGTCGACCTGTGTGAACTCGAGCTGGCGGTCGGCGCGCTGGTCCTCGTCGCGAAAGCAGCGCACGATCTGGAAGTAGCGGTCGTAGCCGGCGATCATCAGCAGCTGCTTCATGATCTGTGGCGACTGCGGCAGCGCGTAGAACGACCCGTGTTGCTGGCGGCTCGGGACGAGGAAGTCGCGCGCACCCTCGGGCGTCGATTTCGACAGGTAGGGTGTCTCGATCTCGAGGAAGCCACGATCCGAGAGCGACGATCGCACCGCCTGGTAGAGCGCATGGCGCAGCTTGAGCGCCCGTTGCAGCGGGGCGCGCCGGAGGTCGTGGATCCGGTAACGAAGCCGCGTCGACTCGTCGGCCTCGGTGTCGTCCTCGATCGGGAATGGCGGCGGCGTGGCCCGGTTGAGGATGCGCAGCTCTTCGACGCCGACCTCGACCTCACCGGTCCGCATCTTGGAATTGACGGTGTCCGCCGAGCGTTGCGCGACGACCCCGCGCACCAGGATCACGTACTCGGAGCGCAGCTCACCGGCCCGCTCGTGGGTGTCGGCGGAGACTTCGGGCTTGAAGACGACCTGCACGGACTCGCCGCGGTCGCGCAGGTCGACGAAGATCACACCGCCGTGGTCGCGCCGGCGGTGCACCCAGCCCGCCAGCACGACCTCCGTGCCGACGAGACTTCGGAGCACGTCGCCCGCCGCGTGTGTGCGGTGCAAACCACCCATCCCATCGAGCTGCCTGTGCGTTCGTGTCACCGCTGCTCCCGGGCCGTAGGTGGATGAAAAGTGGAATTAAAACGGGGGGTTCTGTAGCAGACACAGGGCCGGCGCGCCACGCGCCGGGGCCGGCCCTCAGACCGCCAGGGAGGCGGCCGAGCAAACGCAGTTCCGGCCGCGCGATTTGGCCAGATACATCGCCTTGTCGGCGGTGTCGAGAAGCAGATCGCGCCCCCGACTGTGGTCCGGGTAGGTGGCCGCGCCGATGCTGATCTCGAGTCGGATCGGCGCGCCCCCACCTCCCTCGAAGAGGGTGTCCGCCACGGTCCGGCGGATCCGATCGGCCACCGCGAGCCCGATCTCGTGGTCCGTGTCGATCAGCAGGATCGTGAACTCGTCGCCGCCGTAGCGCGCCAGGGTGTCCACCTGACGGATGCAGGCGGTGAGGATCTCGCTCAACTGACGCAGCACCCGGGAGCCGACCAGGTGGCCGTACTGGTCGTTGACGAGCTTGAAGTGGTCGAGGTCCAGGAACAGGACCGTCAGCCTCTTTCCGTAACGCTCGGCGCGCTGCATCTCGCGTTCGGTCGCCTGGATCAGGTAGCGCGCATTGTAGACTTCCGTGACATCGTCGATGAACGCGCGCTCCTTGGCGTGGTTGTAGCGTTCGGCGTTGAGCAGAGCGAGCCCGGCGTGTCCCGAGATCAGCTGCACGCGTTCGAGCTCGGAGGCCGTGAACGGTCGGCCGCCCTCGAAGATCCAGATCGCGCCAGACTCGGACTCGCGGCCGGAGAGAGGAACGACGAGGGCGGGCTCGGCGCCGATCTCGTGGGCCCGAAGCACGTCGTGTAGTTGACTCTCGGCGACGACCCCCACCTCCGAGATCACCTCCACGTCCACCGCCTTCTCTCCGACGAGGGCATCCCGCAGCCGGTGGATGTGGTGCTCGTCGAAGCCCCGGAATACGACGCCGTCCGAGATCGGAATCGGGCCCCGGCTGTAGAGCACCAGACCCCGCAGCCGTTGGAGCGTTTCGAGCAGCAGATCGAGCGTGACGGAGTAGAGCTCGCTCGGATCGAGACACTGGGTCAGGGTCCGACAGGACTTCAGCGTGGTGAGCGTGTCGCGCAGCCAGCCGTTCTCCCGAATCAGCCGGCGCTGGGCGAGGATCCGGTCGACCAGGACGACGAGGGTCTCGGGCTGGACCGGCTTCACGAGGTAGTCCACAGCGCCCATGCGCAGCGCCCGGATGGCGCTGTCGACCGAGGCGTGAGCCGTCATCACCGCGAAGTCGGTGCCCGGATGCTCGCGCAGGACCCGTTCGAGGAGGTCGAGGCCGGAGATGCCCGGCATCTCGATGTCCGAGAGGACGAGATCCGCCGGCCGGCGTCCGAGGGCCTCGAGGGCCTCCTCCCCGCTCGCGCAGCACTCGACCTCCAGCCGATCGGCCAGAGCGTCGCGGGCGATCTCGAGCATCAGTCGACTGTCGTCGACGATCACGACACGCTCTGTGGATTCTCGTTCCGCCGTCATGCGCCCACCCGATGATAGCCTCCGGATCGGCGCCTCGGGCCACGGGCTGGAGTGCCCGCAGTGTGGTCAATCGGACCCGATCCCGCGGCTTTCGAGATTCCCCTCCGACACTTCGGAATTGCTGCGTCCGGGGTACCGTTCTCCCATGACCGGGCTCTCCGAGGCGCTCGAACGCTACCGGCGCGAGTGCGACGCGTTCCGCTGGAAGGTCCCGACCGCCTTCAACTTCGGGCGGGACGTCGTCGACCGCCACGCCGAGGACCCCGGGCGCCCGGCCCTGCTGTGGCGAAACGCCCTGGGGCGCGAGCGGCGGCTGACCTTCGACGACGTCAGCCGCGCCTCGAACCGCTTCGCGCACCTGCTCGCGGCGCGCGGCGTGGGCCCGGGAGACCCGATCCTCCTGATGCTGCCTCGGGTGCCGGAATGGCACATCGTCGCGGTGGGCGCCCTCAAGGCCGGCGCGCTGCTGATCCCGAGTTCGACCCTGTTGCGCCCCAAGGACATCGCCTACCGCGCGAACCACAGCGGCGCCGTGGCCATCGTCGCGAGCGGCGAAGCGCGCGCTGCCGCGGACGCGGTGCGCGACGCGTGCCCGGGGCTGGTGCACCGCTTCGAGCTCCCGGCAGAGGGCGACGCCGCCGACGAGGGCTGGCACGACCTGCTGCACGGCCTCGAGGACCAACCAGACACCTCGCCATGCGGCCATGAAACCGCCGCCACGGACCCGGCCCTCGTCTACTACACGTCGGGCACCACGGGTCCACCGAAGGCGGTGCTCCACACCCACGGCTACACCTACGCCCAGCGTTACACGTCGCGCATCTGGCACGGCGTACGCGACGGCGAGCGGCTGTGGACGACCAGCGATACCGGTTGGGCCAAGGCGGCCTACGGCGTGATCTTCGGGCCGTGGAGCGAGGGCGCCGAGGTGGTGCTCTTCGACGGGCGCTTCGATCCGCCCACCGAGCTCGCGTTCCTGGCGGACGTCGCTCCGCAGGTGTTCTGCGCACCACCCACGGAGTTTCGCATGCTGGTGAAAGAGGACCTCTCGGCCTTCTCCGTGCCGAATCTCCGCGAGTGCGTCTCCGCTGGCGAGCCGCTCAACCCCGAGGTGATCCGCGCCTGGCACGACGCGACCGGCGTCACGATTCGCGACGGCTACGGCCAGACCGAGAGCATCCTGATGATCGGAAACTTCCCGGGCATGCCCGTGCGCCCGGGATCGATGGGACTCCCGATGCCCGGTCACCGCCTCGAGGTGATCGACGGCTCCGGCGCCGTGGTCCCACCCGGAGAGATCGGCGAGATCGCGCTCCTCGGTCGGCCGCCGGGCCTGTTTCGAGAGTACTGGAAGGACGAGGCCGCGACCCGCCGCAGCCGATTGGGCGAATGGACGCTGACCGGTGACCGCGCCACCCGGGACGAGGACGGCTACTTCTGGTTCGTCGGCCGGGCCGACGACGTGATCATCTCGGCCGGCTACCGCATCGGGCCCTTCGAAGTCGAGAGCGCGCTGGTCGAGCACCCGGCCGTCGTCGAGGCCGCCGCCGTGGCTGCGCCGGATCCGGACCGCGGCTCGGTGGTCAAGGCCTTCGTGGTGCTGCGCGAAGGCACGCCGGAGACGCCAGAGCTGGCCAGCGAGCTCCAGGAGCACGTCAAGCGGGTCACGGCGCCGTACAAGTACCCGCGCATCGTCGCATTCGTGGAATCGCTTCCGAAGACCGTCAGCGGAAAGATCCGGCGGGTGGAGCTCCGCGAGACGAACTGATATCGGGCGACCCGGCGATCAGGACCTGGCTTTGCCCGCGTCCGGCGGCGGCAGCACCTGGCTCCAGTGGCTCCCGCCGTCCTTCGACCGAAGCACCATGCCCTCCTGGCCGACGATGAAGCCGGTCTCTTCGGTCTGATCGAAGCCCAGGTCACGCATGAACGTGAAGATCGTCGGGAAGCTCTCCGAGGACGGCGGGGACCAGGTGATGCCCCCGTCCGTCGAGAAGCGGATCAGCCCCTTCTCGCCGATCGCGATGGCGCGCTTCGTCGTGGTCGTCACCGAGAAGAAGGCCTGCTTCCAGCCCGAGTCCTCGTAGGCCCAGGTCCGGCCGCCGTCTTCGGTGCGCAGGATCACGCCGCCGAGACCGGAGATCAGACCCCGATCGTCGTCGACGAAGTTGACGGTGAAGAGGAACGGGTTCTGGATCACCGAGACATTGATGAGGGCTTCGTCTGCCACCCGCCCGCTGATGTAGCGATTCAGGAACTCGGGGTCGTCTTCCAGGAAGTCCTCGTAGTCCCACGGCGGCTTGTCCGGCATGCGCAGGCGGTCGAAGAGGACCCCGGCCTCTTCGAGGACCGAGCGGGTCTCGTCGATCCGCGCCGAGATGAGGTCGAAGATCTCGGACGGATCATCGGGGTCACCGTACTTCGCCAGCTCCGCTTCGCTGATGTAGGGGTCGATCAGGACGTTCAGGTGGTTCGCGTCGGCGATGACCTTCGCGAACTCTCCGAGGTTCTCGATGTTCGCTTCCGGCAGCTCGATCTCGTCGAATCCGGGCTTGATCGGATCGACACGGACGTCGCCGAGAATCGAGCCCCGCTCCCAGGTCTCGCCCTGGTCGTCGGAGTAGAAGATGTATCCGAACTCACCCACGATCCAGCAGCGCGTACTGGGCTTCGGTCGGCAGTAGACGTTGTTGAGCCCGACGTCCTCGTAGACCATCTCGCCTCGGCGCACCTTGTCCTGCTCCGAGATGGAGAGCCACACGAACTGCGGGTGGCTCAGCGTGATCGGAATGGAGCGGTCGACCCAGGTGGCGCCGCCGTCCGTCGTGTGGATCCGCGTCCCCCACTCGCCAACGGCCCAGGCGGTATTGGCGTCGATCGCGTGGACGCCGAAGAGGTGCGAACCCTCGTCGACCTTCAGGTTGGGCTGGGTCCGCCAGGTCCGGCCGCCGTCCTCGGTGCGCAGAACGGTTCCGCTCTGCCCCACAGCCCAGCCGTGCGTCGCGCTGCCCATCGACATCGAGTAGATCAGTCGCTCGGTGTCCGTGGCGCCCTTGTGCCAGGTGTCTCCGCCGTCGTTCGTCCAGTAGACGGTTCCGTGGTAGCCGGCGGCCACGACCCGCTGGTCGTCGATGACCGAGACGGCGAAGAGATCGTCGTAGATGTCGATCTCGCCCTCGGCGTAGCGCGGCGTGAAGTCCATGACGTGGCAGCCGACCTGGGTCACGAGGAAGGCGGTGAAGACGGTCGCGATGAATCCGCTGCGGGCGTGAATCATGGGGGGCGCACTCCTCTCGAGACAGCGACGGGGTCCCCTCGCTGTCGCTCGTGGACCGCATTCTAATGCACGGCGGACGCGACTGGCGCGGCGGACAGCGAGAAAGCGGTTTCGTACACTAGCCGCTCGCCCGGAGGCGGGAAAGGCGATTCGCCCCGTCTACGCAAGTCCTCGCTGCACCGTCGTTTTGCCGACCGAGGCCCGATGCACACTCCCGCCCGCCGACCGGCGGCCCAGGCTCATTCCCTGGTCAGGCGCAGACCCTGGAGCCGGATGAAGCCCTCGGCATCGCGCTGGTCGTAGGTATCCGCCTCACCGGCGTCCTCGAAGGACGAGAGCGCTTCGGAGTAGAGGGAGACCGGAGAGCGGCGGCCAGTGACGTGGACTCCACCCTTGTAGAGCTTGACGCGAACCTCGCCCGTGACGTTCTGCTGCGACACGTCGATGGCGGCCCGCATGAAATCCATCTCCGGCGAATACCAGAAGCCGTTGTAGATCAGCTCGGCGAAGCGCGGCGCCAGCCGGTCGCGCTCGTGCATCACCTCGCGGTCCATGGTGATCGACTCGATCGCGCGGTGCGCGACGTGAAGCACGGTGCCGCCGGGCGTCTCGTACACCCCCCGGGACTTGAGGCCCACGAAGCGGTTCTCCACCATGTCCACGCGGCCGACACCGTGTGCACCGGCGAGCCGGTTGAGACAGGACAGCAGCGTGGCCGGCCCCTCGGGCACGCCGTCGATCGATACCGGCGTTCCCGCCTCGAACCCGATCACGGCCTCGACCGCAGCGTCCGGGGCGGCTTCGGGCGAGCACGTGGTGAGGAACATGTCTTCGTTCGGCGCGCGCCACGGATCCTCGAGGACGCCGCCCTCGTAGGACACGTGCATCAGGTTGCGGTCGATCGAGTACGGCTTTTCGAGCGTCGCCGAAATCGGGATCTGGTGCTTCTGGCAGTACTCCATGCAATCCGATCGCGAGCGCAGATCCCACTCGCGCCACGGCGAGATGATCTCGAGCTCCGGGGCGAGGGCGCGGAACGTCAGCTCGAAGCGGACCTGGTCGTTGCCCTTGCCCGTCGCGCCGTGGGCGACGGCGTCGCAGCCCGTCGCCCGTGCTACCTCGGCCTGGTGTTTCGCGATCACGGGTCGGGCCAGCGCGGTCCCGAGCAGGTAGCTGCCCTCGTAGACGGCGTTTCCGCGGATCGCGGGAAAGACGAAGTCGCGCACGAACTCCTCGCGGAGGTCGCGAACGATGCAGTCGCTGGCGCCCGTGGCGGCGGCCTTCTCCGGGAGACCCGAGAGCTCCTCCTCCTGGCCGACGTCTGCCGTGTAGGCCACGACCTCGCAGTCGTACTGCTGCTTCAGCCAGTGGAGGATGACCGACGTGTCGAGGCCGCCGCTGTAGGCGAGACAGATCTTCTTGACGTTGCGCAGTCGGGCCATGCGGGATCCCTCCGGCGCGCGATTCTACACGAGCCAGCCATCCGTGCTGGGGCTCGAAGCCCAAGCCGTGACGAACGCGCCTGGAGGCGACCGCTAGGGGGTGCCGTCGAGGATCTTCTGGATCTCTTCGGCGAGCTTGCGCAGCTCGTCGATGGAGCGCGCGCTGTCGTCTAGCGCCTGGCGGTAGCGGGCCGCCCGCAGCCCGCCGGTGGTCTCGGCGAGCTCGCCCAGACCGCGCGTGACCTCGTCCAGATGGGATTGGATGCCGCGGTGCAACGCGAGCAGCCTCGGATCGCTGCCCAGCTCCTCGCTCAGCAGGATCACGACGCCGACGCTCGCGTCGTCGGATTTGATAGGAGACGCCAGGGCCGCGAAACCGACCTCGCCGAGGCGGAGACGGAACCGCACCGAGTCGCCAGAGGTGCAGACGCCGGCGACCGCCCGCAGCACGGCCTCGCGCCCGCCCCCCTCGAAGAGGCTGGCGAGGGGCTGCCCAACGGCGTCGCTGGCCGGGATCCCCGCGGACGACTCGAAGGCGGAGTTCAGGTAGACGACGTGGCCGTCGGGATCCCCGACCACGATCGGCGCGTCGAGGAAGTCGAGGAGTGAGATGGATGCCCCGATCATCGCCGGCCAGGTTCCCCCTGTGACGGCAGGTCGTAGCTCTCGTTCTCACGCATGATCTCGTCGATCTCGGCGTCCGAGAGCGTGCCGGTCGCGTTGACGGTGATGGACTGTTCCTTGCCTGTCTTGAGATCGCGCGCCGAGACGCTGACGATGCCGTTCGCGTCGATGTCGAACGCCACCTCGATCTCCGGTGTGCCCTTCGGCGCCTGCGGAATTTCGGCGAGCACGAACTCGCCGAGGAGATGATTCTCGGAAGCGGTGTCGCTGTCGCCCTGGAGGACGCGAATCTTCACCGCCGACTGCTTGTCGCGCGTGGTCGTGAAGATGTGAGACTTGCGAGCGGGAACCGTCGTATTCCGCTCGATCAGCTTGGCGAAATGCCCGTCGAAGGTCGCGATGCCGAGCGCGAATGGCGTCACGTCCAGCAGCAGCAGATCGCGATCGTCCGACGTGAGCACGCTGCCCTGGATGGCGGCACCCATGGCGACCACCTCGTCCGGATTCACGCCCTTGTGGGAGCGCATTCCGAAGGATTCGGACACCGCTTTCTGGACCATCGGCATCCGCGTCTGTCCGCCGACGAGGATCACGTGATCGATCTGCTGGGGTTCGAGTCCGGAGTCCTTCACGCACTGTTCGACCAGCTTGATCGTCCGGCGGATGATGTCCGCAACGAGCTCTTCCAGCGTCTCTCGGGTCAGCTCGATGTTGAGATGATGTGCGCCATCGGCGTCGTTCGCGATGAACGGCAGGTTGATCTCCGTGGTATTGAGGGTGGAGAGGTCGCACTTCGCCTTCTCCGAGGCGTCCTTCAGGCGCTGCAGCGCCATCATGTCCCTGCTGACGTCGATGCCCTCCGAGTCCTTGAACTCCTGGAGGACGTGCTCGACGATGCGGCGGTCGAAGTCCTCGCCTCCGAGGAACGTGTCGCCGGCGGTGGCGAGCACCTCGACGACGCCGTCGCCCAGCTCGAGGATCGAAATGTCGAAGGTCCCGCCGCCGAGATCGAAGACGGCGATCCGCTCTTCGACCTCGCGACCGAGGCCGTATGCGAGGGCCGCTGCAGTCGGCTCGTTGATGATGCGCAGCACCTCGAGGCCGGCGATTCGGCCGGCGTCCTTGGTGCACTGGCGCTGTGCGTCGTTGAAGTACGCAGGAACCGTGATGACGCAGTCCGTCACCGGCTCTCCGAGGTACTCCTCCGCGACGCGCTTCATCTCGCGGACGATGACGCCCGCGATCTCCGTGCAGGTGAACGTCTTGTCGGAGATCGCGATGCGCACGTCATCGTTTTCGCCGCGCACGATCTCGTAGGGCAGCAGGTCGTTTGCACGCTGCAGCTCCGGCGAGTCGAAGCGTCTCCCGATCAGGCGCTTCGAGGCGTAGACGGTGTTCTTCGAGTTGGTGATGGCTTGCCTCTTGGCGAGGTGACCCACCAGCCGTTTGCCGTCCTGAGAGATCGCGAACATCGAGGGGCTGGTCTTGTAGCCTCCGGTGTTCGGAATCACGACGGGCTTGCCGCCGTCGATGATCGCCACGCACGAATTCGTCGTGCCGAGATCGATTCCAATTACGCGACTCATTCGATTCCCTCCGCTACCGACTCTTGTCGCGGTTGCGCTTCAGTATGTGGAGCTCCGATTTCAGCGATGCGTCGTCCGGGGCGATCTCGAGAGCTCGCTCGAACGCCGCCACCGCCTTGTCCCGCAGCCCGGACTTCGCGTACGTCTTCGCGAGCAGCCGGTGATTCGGCGCCGAGTCGGGCATCAGGTCGCAGGCGGCCTGGGCGTACTCCTGCGCGGCCTCGAGCTCGCCGAGATCGAAGGCCAACGCGGCGGCCTTGTGGTTGATCTCCGGGTCGCAGGGCCGGTAGCAGAGGGCCTCCTCGAGCATCCGCATGGCGCCCTGCTGCGCCTTGGCGTCCATCGAGGCTTCGGCTTCGGACAGCAGCTCCGCCGCCCGGACCTGATGCACCTCCGCCTGGATCCTGAGGAACTCCTGCTTGAACGCGTCGTCCCACGGGTCGAAGGCGATGGCCAGACGGATGCTGGCGCCGGCCTCGAGCCAGCGCTCCTTCCGCGCGGCGATCGTCGCAGCCTGGTAGAACTGCTTGGCCTTGAAGCGGCGCTCGGCCATGACCTTCTCGGGGATCCTGAACTGGCGGCGCAGGCGGTCGAGGACCGCCCGCCGGGGCGACTCGTTCTTTGCAGGGGCGCCGGTCGCCGGCGCCTTCGGTCGTGCCTCGGCCGCGACCGACGGGACCTCGGCGCGCTCGATCTCCGCGCGGGTCGCCGGATCCGACAACAGCTCGTAGGCCTCGATGATCTTGCGAAAGATCCGCTCGAACCGCGGCGCAAAGCTCCCGATCTCGCGTCGGTAGTAGCGATCCGGATGGAACTCCTTCGACAGCGCGAAGTAGGCGCGCTTGATCTCGCGGGCATCGGCGCCTCTCTCCACGCCGAGCACGACGTGGTAGGGGCGATCGAGGATCTGCTCGAACTCGAGGACGCGCCGCTGCTCCTCGGCCGTCAGGTCGATTCCGGTCTCGATGCCATGGGCCGCGCGCGCGGGCTTCGGCTCGGCGCCGTTGACCGTCAGGATGCCCTCGGAAAGCCAGCGTTCGAGACAGCGGTCGACCTCCTGGGGGGGGAGGCCGGCGATCAGGCGCAGGTCCGCCCACGGTGTCCGGCCATCGATCCGCGACAGCAGGAAACCCTCCTCCGCCGTCAGAGCCGCCCCGTCCGGACTCCAATCCGCGGCGAGCTTCGGCACCCGCTGTTCGTTCGACACTGGCGCGACCGCCGCTCGCATGGACCTCCCCCAGGGGATCAGACGGACCCGGACATCTCCGCATCCCATCGGCGTTCGGCGCGCAAAACTGATGCCGCGTAAGGGAATTCCCGGGCCGCGAAACGGCCGCTGGGGGCCTCAGATCTCGACCCGCGGGGACATGAGCCGCTCGAGGATGGCCTTCTGGGCGTGGAGACGGTTTTCGGCCTGTTCGAACACGATGCTTCGCTCGCCGTCGAGGACCTCGTCGGTGATCTCCTCCCCGCGGTGGGCGGGCAGGCAGTGCATCACGAAGGCGTCGTCGCTGTGGGCGAGCAACCCGGCGTTCAGCTGGTAGCTCCGGAAGATGTCGCGCCGCTGCTCTTGCTCGGCCTCCTGGCCCATGCTGGTCCAGGTGTCGGTGTAGACGAAGTTCGCCCCGCGCACGGCTTCGACCGGATCCTCGCTCCAGGAGATCCGGGCGCCACTGGTGGCCGCCAGGCCCTCGGCGCGGCGCCGGACCTGCGGCGCCGGCGTGTGGCTGGCGGGCGTCGCCAGACGCAGCGTGAGGCCGAGGATCGACGCCCCGAACAGCAGGGAGTTGGCCATGTTGTTGCCGTCGCCCACGTACGCGATCACGGCCTTCGCCAGCTCGCCGCGCTCGGCGATGGTCTGCAGGTCGGCCATCACCTGGCAGGGGTGCAGCAGGTCCGTGAGACCGTTGACCACGGGCACCTCGGCGGCGCGTCCGAGCTCCTCGACGAGACTGTGGCGGAAGGTCCGCGCCACGATGCCGTCGACCCAGCGCGACAGGTTGCGCGCCACGTCCGCCGGCGACTCGCGCGTCCCGATGCCGATCTGCTCCGGGCGCAGCAGGATCGCGTGGCCGCCCAACTGGCTCATGCCGGCTTCGAAGGTGACGTGGGTTCGCAGCGACGGCTTCTCGAAGAACATCGCCAGCGTGCAACCCAGCAGTGTCTGCGGCCGCTCACCGGCCCGCAGCAGGCGCTTGAGCTCGGCAGCCCGATCGAGGATCTGGCGGAGGTCGTCGGCAGACCAGTCGGCGAGGGAGATGAAGTCTTTCGGCATGGCTCAGCGTGTGAGAAGCGTCCCAACGCCTCCGTCGGTGAGAATCTCGAGCAGCAGGGCGTGTTCCACCCGTCCATCGACGACGGGTGCGTTGCCCACGCCGGCCTCGAGGGCCGTGGTGCAGCGCTCGACCGTGGGGCTCCGGCCGG
>JBHHVG010000014.1:0-17004 GCA_046754165.1 Myxococcota bacterium | reverse complement strand
CGTTCGATGAGGTTCCCGATGCTGCGTCGCCAACACGCAACCGCATCCTCGCGTCCCAGTACGGCGAGCGTCCGGTCCATCAACCGGTGGTCGTGCTCGAACGGCAGCCACGAGACCCCGGGTATGCTGTCGATCACATCGAGAGATTCGGCCGGAATGCCGGAGCGGATCTCCTCCAGGGCTCCGGGCCGGTAGACGTCCACGAAGTTCACATTGTCGCGTGCCGCGCTCGCGCGTGCCGCGGGATCTCTGGTCATGGCCCCTCCCCGTCCGCCCCGGCCGAGGCCCCCGGGGTCCACACAGGTCCCCTCGGGCTTCCCTATCGGCGTTCTTCGGGTCGAGCCTGAGGCGCGGTCGCCCAGCGGGCCGCTTCGTTCGAACGGAGCGGATCCGTGGCCCGAAATGCCACACACGAGGCACATCGATCGTGTTCTCCTGCGCGCCCCGGAGGAGATCGGTGCGCGCAGGGAGGTGTTGGGCGAGCGAGCCGGCGGCGAGCGCATCGTTCTTCCCGGCGGCAGCGTCGCGGGCATCGGCCCACGTCTGCTCAGCGACGGCAGCGTAATGCTCCGTTGCGCCAGGAGTTACACGAGTTTGTGGTCTGTTCCGTGGTAGGGTGTCCGGAGGGTGACCCACCGCGCGGCGGCGAGAGGCGATTCGCGGTGATCCCTGGGGTCGTGGGACGGAAGGGATGCAGCGTCAGCGAGTACGGTGCGTATGTTGATCCGAGTCGACATATCGAGCGGCATCGCGCGCATCCATCTCTCCGGCCTGGCTTCCCACGAAGGCTACCTCGACGCCTTCGAGCAGATGATCCAGCACCCGGACTTCGAATCCGGCATGAACTCGATCTGGGATGCGAGCAGCACCGACATGTCCCAGTTCTCTGTCGAAGAGCTGCGAAGCTTCTCGGCCTTTGCGGATCGACACGCGGAAATCCGCGGCCGGGCCAGGGGCGCCCTGGTGATCCCCAGCGGCGAAGACTCCGGCCTCGATGCGATGGCCCGCGCCATCGAAGACATCTCGCTGCCGGTCGAGATGCGGGTCTTCCGCGACATCGGAGCTGCGGAGGAATGGCTGGCTTCCGGTGACGTCGATGCTTGAGAATCGCCCGCTCGGCCGTCCTCTCTAGGCGGGAGCCCGCATGTCTTCCGGTGCGATCTCGCGGGTGTGCTCGGCGAAGGTCCAGCGATGTCCCTCGAGATCGGCGGCCACGTAGGTACGATCTCCCCAGAACATGTCCTCGAGCTCCGAGAGGATCTCGGCTCCTGCGCTGCGCGCCCGCGCGCAGTGGTCGTCCACGCCGTCGACGTAGACGTACAGGCTCTGGGTCACAGCCCCGGACAACGAACGCGGGCTGTGCCACGGCTCCAAGCCGCTCGCGGGGCTCATCATGATGACGCCATCGGCCACCTGCATCTCGGCGTGCGTGATCCCTCCGTCGGGGCCGGGTATCGACATGCGCGCCTCGAAGCCGAAGCACTTCGAAAGCCATTCGAGGGCCGCGGCCGGGTCGTCGTAGAAGACGTTCGGCGTAATTCGCGGCATGTTCTCGGGGGGGTTCGCGGGCATCGGATCTTCTCCTCGCGCAGGCGCGCGCGGCCCTGAGTATATCACCGGCGATGCGTGGTACGTTCGACACGTGCGGCCGGCCCATCGACCATCGGGACCGGCCCGTGCGCCGTTCGAGAAGGGAGAGGTTCGATGCTCCTCGTTGCAGCAGGAGGGGTCCCGTCGTGAACTACCGCTCTGCGCAGGAGATCGACGTTCCCGCCCTGTTCGACGTGCGCCTCTCCGTTCGCGAAAACCAGCAGTCGCGGGAGGGGCTCGCGGCGATCGGCATGACGGAGGCCAGCCTGACGGATGCGCTGCGTTCCGACCTGCGCGGTTGGGTCGCCGATGAGGCGGGCGAGATCGTGGGCTTCTCCATGGCGGACCACCGCGACGGGTCGATCGTCGCCCTCTTCGTGGCGCCGGGATGGGAGGGACGCGGCTGCGGCTCGCACCTGCACGACCTCGCCGCCCGCTGGCTGTTCGATGAAGGATACGACGGCATCTGGCTGCTCACCGGGCGCGGGACCCGGGCCCACGGCTTCTACCTGCGGCGCGGCTGGGTCCCGTGTGGGGCGGCAAACGGCGAAGACGTCCGCCTCGAACTGACCGTGGAATCGTGAGGATCGCGATCCTCTGCATCGCATCGGCGCTGGCGAGCTTCTTCGGGGTCACGTGGTACGCGCTCGAGTCGGGGGGCGTCGCGATCGTCGCGACCCGGCCGGCGAACGGGCCGGAACGCCGCACGCACGTCTGGTATGTCGAGCCCCGCGACGAGCTCTGGATCGAGGCCGGCACGCCGCAGAACGGCTGGTTCGTCGACCTCGAGAACGATCGGGAACTGCACTTCAGCGCCGACGGAATCGCCGCGCGCTACCGGGCGCTGCCTTCCAGTGATCCGGCGGACCAGCGCCGCATCCGTTCACTGATTCGCGCGAAGTACGGCTGGCGGGATCGCTGGGTCGGGATGTTCGTCGACTCTTCGAAGTCCGTCCCCGTGCGCTTGCAACCGCTCGCGCGAGGTGGCTAGCGGCTCTGCTTCGACGCCTCGCGAAGCACCCCGGCGACGATGAGGCGCGTCTCGGAGCGAGATCATGACGGTCGCACCCATCCGCACCGTGGTCGAAAAGCTGGTATCCGGCGGCCAGAGCGGGGCCGATCGGGCCGCCCTCGACGTCGCCCTGGAGCTGGGCCTCGACTGCGGGGGCTGGGTGCCGCGGGGACGGCTCGCCGAAGACGGAGCGATCCCAGAGCGCTACCCGAACCTCGTCGAGACCGAATCCCGAGACCCGGCGGTGCGCACGGAACGCAACGTGCGCGATTCGGACGCGACGGTGATCGTCTCCCTTGGGGCGCTTCACGGCGGCTCCGCGCTCACTCGCGACGTCGCCGCGCGACTCCCACGACGACTGCTTCACATCGACCTCGCGTGCGCGTCGATCGACGCGGCCGCGGCGCGCGTGCGGAGCTGGCTCGCCGACGTCCGCCCACGAACGCTCAACGTAGCTGGACCGCGGGCCAGCGAGGATCCCCGCATCTTCGAGGACGTCCGCCAGATCCTGTGTCTCGCGCTCGCGACGCAGGCCATTGCAGAGGAGCCCGCCGGGGACAGGCAGTAGCCCGTCCTCGGCGACACGTGGCGCTGGACCGCTTTATACCACTCCGCAGCCCGGGCCCCTGGGGTACAATTCGACTCGCGATCGCGCGAATCAGGAGGTGAACTTGCGGCGGCGTATCGGCCTCGTGGCGATGGCGCTTCTGGTCGTCGCGATTCCACGCGTCGGAATCGCCGAAGAGGCGGAGGTGGTGCAGGCGATTCGCCGCTGCCTCGACCTGCTGCACAGTCCGGAGTTCGAGCTGGCGCGCGGCTGCTTCGGGCCGGAGACCTTGACCGGCGAGAACGCCGACCTGCTCTCTCGGACGCACGAAGCGCTACAGCTCGGTAGTTCCCTCGAGTACGTGCTCATGCCGCCTCGCTTCCGGGCGTCCACCGAGACCACGAGCGCCGTGGGACGGATCTTTCACGTGCGCGGCGACAGCGAGGCGCTGCTGCTCGTCGTTCTTGGCCAGGAGGTCGATTCGCGTCCGGTGATCCTCAACATCACCTGGGAAGAAGTCCCCCTGGACCTCGCCGATCGCTATCCGCTCACTCTCGTCGGCATGCCGGTGTTCTACTACCTGGTCGTTCTCTACGCAGTGCTGATGCCGTGCTTCATGATCTACACCGCGTTCCTGTGCCTCCGCCGACAACCGAAGTTCTTGTGGGGGTGGGTCGCATTCGTCCTGCTGGGCTTCGGGAACATGAGCCTGGTGTGGCGTCCAGGCCCGTTCAATCCGGACTTCATCGCCTTCGCCCCCATCTCCCTCCAGATCCTCGGCTTGGGTCTCTACCGGTATCAGGAGTTCAATCCCTGGGTCCTGAGTGTCTCCTTTCCGCTGGGCGCCGTCATCTTCCTGTGGTGGACCCGCAACTGGGAGGCCGAGGACCCCGGCGCGGCGAGCGCCCGCGAGGAGAGCAGCTGACCATGCAGGCGGCGCGTATCTCCATCCCCGACGGCGTCGAGTTCTGCGCGCCGATGGACGACGCGAACCGCTGATCCGCGGAAGGAGGTTCGACCATGTCCGATCCCGTCCAGGTCTTTCTCGACCACTGGCACCGCATCGTACGGGAGCGGGACATCGAGGCCCTCGGCGCGTTCCTCGCGCCGGACGTCACACTCGGCGCGCCGCCGTATTGGGACAAGCTCCAGGGCCGGGAAATGGTGCGACACCTGCTCGGACTCGTGATCCACACGATCGAGGACTTCACCTACCACCGGGAGTGGACGCAGGGCCGGGAGCTCGCCCTCGAGTTCACGGGGCACGTCGGCGATCTCGAGGTCCAGGGGATCGACTTGATCACTCTCGACGACGGCCAGCACGTCGCGAACCTCGACGTCCTGATGAGACCCGTCAACGCCGTCGTCGCGCTCCGCGAGATCATCGCCCCACAGATGCTCCGCTACCTCGCCGAAGCCCGTCACGCCGGCAGCTCGTCGTGACCGGTGCCGACACGGTCTCCGGCTCGTGTACCTTCGGCGACCGAGTGAGCTGGATCGCCGTCCGCGACGGCCTCCAGCGTCATGGAGGCGCGACCGGCCTCGAGCCCCTCCCCGACGCTGGTGATGCGGGCCTCGATCAGGGCGAGAAACCACAGGCGTAGCCGCCGCTTCGGCGTGGTACCATCCGCGCTGCAGCATGATGACCGTTGCCGTCGCCGTCTCGATCGCCGCCATGTTGACGGCGATCTTCGCCTTTCGCTTCAACGCAGCAAGCAGACGTCTCCTGCTGACCGGTTACTTCTGCCTGTTCCTCGTGTTGGAGTATGTCGCCGGATACTACTTTCTTCCCGCAGATGCCCTCGGCATCGAGACGGCCGTCGTGTGCGCCTCCATTGCCGCGCTGTTCGTGGGAGCAACCCGTATTCGCGACCGACTCGAGCATTCGGAAGAAGACGAGGAGTGACGTGAAGAAACTCCGGAATCTCCTCTTCATCGCCCTGTTGCTGACGATCGCGACAGGGCTCGCGGCACGCATGATGGACGGGCCGATCGGTCCGTTCCCGGGCGGCCCGTTGGTCCATGGCGAGCCCGTTACGACCCCGGTGACCAACTGGCTGTTCGCCACGGACGTGTCCGAAATCGAGATGCAGCTGGCCGAGCCACCCCGCTCGCGCACCACCTGGATCCTCGTGTCGAGCGGCCGGGGCTTCATCCCCTGCGGCATTCCGAGCTTTACGCTGTGGAAGAAGTGGCCCCACGAGGCGATGCTGGACGGGCGCGCCATCATCCGCATCCGGAACCAGCTCCACCGTGTGCAGCTGACACGCGTCGACGACGCCGACCTCCACGCCACGCTGTCGCGCGAATTGGAACGCAAGTACGGCGCCGGCACGTCCGACCCGGAATCAGTCTGGATGTTCCGGATCGACCCGTCGCGAACGGGCTGGCGCTTCGGAGACGAGACCTGAGGCGGAGACGTCGCCCCAAGGCGTGTTCCGGCCTGAATCGGACACCGAGTCCCGCCGGCGCCTGCGGAGACCGGATGCCCGAACACAGCTACCACGACTGACGCGCCAACGGAGTTCTCGATGTCCAGACGTGAATCCCTCTATCACCAGTACCCGGACTACCGGGTCGACCTCGAGCCGAACGACCGCAAGGTCACGGTCACGCTCGACGGCCGCTCCATCGCCGAGAGCCGGCGCACGCTGATCGTGCGGGAGACGAAGCACGCTCCGGTCGTCTACTTCCCCCGCGAAGACGTTCGCGCGGATCGGCTCGAGGCGACGGACCACCACACCTTCTGCCCCTTCAAGGGCGAGGCTTCGTACTGGACGCTGCGCGTCGGCGACCGCGCGCTGCCGAACTCCGTGTGGAGCTACGAAGAGCCCTTCCCCGAGGTCTCCGGGCTCGAGAACTACATGAGCTTCACCGAAGACCTCGTCGAGTGGGAGTACGGCGACCCTGCCCCGAGAACGGACTGAAGCTGCCGTGGCCGCTTGCTGGGAGTTCTGGTTCGAGTTCGCGAGTACCTACTCATACCCCGCCGCTGCACGGATCGAGGCATTGGCGCGGCGACGAGGAGTAGCGATCACCTGGCGTCCCTTTCTGCTCGGTCCGATCTTTCGCGATCAGGGCTGGTCGGACTCTCCTTTCAACCTCTATCCGGCAAAGGGCCGCTACATGTGGCGCGACCTCGAACGGATCTGCGCCGAGTCCGCACTGCCACTGCGACGGCCGTCCGTGTTTCCGCGCAACAGCCTGCTGGCAGCGAGGGTCGCCTGTCGCTTCGATACGGAGATCTGGCTGCCAGACTTCGTCCGCGCGGTCTACCGGGCGAACTTTGCCGAGGACCGCGACATCTCGACCGCGGCGACCGTCGGAGCCCTGCTCGGCGAGGTCGGCGTGCAGGCGGACGACGCGCTCGCCGCGGCCGGCTCTCCGGAGACCAAGGCCAAGCTGCGCGCGCAGACCGAGCGCGCCGTATCCCTCGGCATCTTCGGCGGGCCCTCCTTCACGGTGGACGGCGAGCTCTTCTGGGGAAACGACCGCCTCGAAGCGGCGCTGGCGTGGCCCGAGAGAGGCGAGCGATGACCCACGCGTGCACCGTGCGAGACGCGTCGGCCCCCCGGCACAGGGCTGCACCCCTGCGGTTGGCGCCACGATCCTGCACGTGACGGGATGCCTCGATCCCGCTCCGGCCGACAGTGCTGCCGTCGCCGCGGCCGAGAAAACCGAGACGCGGCGAAATCTTATGCGAATGCCACCGCGGCGGGATCGCCCGCCTCAGCGACCCTCCGTGCGGCCGGGCGCCTGCTGCTCCATGATCGCAGCGTCGTGGTGAAATCCGGAGCCCGGGCACGCGTGGCATGCATCGAATGCGACCTGCTGATGACGGTCGGTGAGCTGGCGCCAAACCACCGCGCGGTGTGCCCGCGCTGCGGCTTCCTGCTGTGGTCGCGCGCGACGGACGGGTTGAACCGCGCGCTGGCCTTCGCCGCTGCCGCCGCCGTGCTGCTCGTGATGGCGAACAGCTTCCCCTTCCTGGCGCTCAAGGCGAGCGGTCTCGAGAGCGTCATGACGCTTCCGCGCGCCGTGTTGGAGCTCTTTCACGAAGGCTACGGCACCATCGCGACGATCGTGATCGCCTTCATCATCGTGATCCCAGCGCTGGTGATCGGCCTGATCGTGGCACTCGTGGTGCAGCTCGGCGGCGGACGTTCGCGGCCGTGGCTCGTGCCAGCGGGTCGCCTGCTCTTCTCGCTGGCGACCTGGAGCATGGCGGAGGTCTTCATCATCGGGGTGATCGTCAGCTTGGTGAAGATCGGCCAGCTGGCAACCGTCGTGATCGGCCCGTCATTCTGGTCGTACGCCGCCTTCGCGATCTGCTTCACCGCCGCCTTGGCCAACCTCGATCGACTCGAAGTCTGGACCGAAATCGAGCGATGCACGGCGTGACGATGTACTCGGCCCAATCCGCAGCAGCGCGTGGTCTGGCGTGCTGCCACGTCTGCTTCAAGCTCGCGCCCGAGAGCGAGCACACCTGTCCGCGCTGCCACTCGGCGCTGCACCTGCGCAAGCCGGACAGCCTGCAGCGGACCGTCGCCCTGCTGATCACGGCGGCGATCCTCTACATCCCCGCCAACGTGCTCCCCATCATGACGACGGCTCAGCTGGGCAGCGTCGAAGACAGCACGATCATCGGAGGCGTCGTGCTGCTCGTCCACCACGGGTCCTATCCGGTGGCGGCGGTCATCTTCGTCGCGAGCGTCCTGGTGCCGATGGGCAAGCTCTTCGCCCTCTGCTGGCTGTGCTGGAGCGTCGCCAGGGGGCACGCCACCTCCCACCGACAGCGGACGGTCCTGTACCGGCTGACCGAGTTCATCGGCCGCTGGTCCATGGTCGACGTCTTCGTGGTGATGATCCTCGTCGCGCTGGTCCACATGGGGGGCCTGATCCGGATCACGCCCGGGCCCGCGGCGGTCGCCTTCGCGGGGGTCGTGATCGTCACGATACTCGCCGCGAAGAGCTTCGACCCGCGGCTGATCTGGGACGAGCTCGGAGGGCGCGATGAGTGAAGCCGAGGCCACCGTGACACAGCGGGCCAGGATCTCGAAGATCTGGCTGGTGCCGCTCGTCGCCGTCGTGCTCGGTGTGTGGATGGTGATCTACACCTGGACCAACCAGGGCCCGGAGATCGAGATCGTCTTCGTCACGGCCGACGGCATCGAGGCCAGAAAGACGAAGATCCAGATGCGCAGCGTCGAGATCGGCCGGGTCGAGAAGGTCGAATTCAGCGACGACTTCGAAGAAGTCGTCGTATCTGCCAAGCTCGAGCGCTCGGCGGTAGAGCTACTGCGCGAGGACACCCAGTTCTGGGTGGTCCGCGCGCGCGTGGGCACCGAAGGCATCTCCGGCCTCAGCACGATCCTATCCGGCGGCTACATCGAGCTGTCCCCCGGCACCGGCGCGACGGGACGCCGAGAGTTTGCCGGGCTCGAGAACCCGCCGATCACGCCGGCGGGCACGCCGGGCCTCGAGCTGGTGCTGGTGAGTGATCGCGCCGGCTCGGTCAGTTCCGGGAACCCGATCCTCTACAAGGGCTTCCGCGTCGGGCGCATCGAGGGCGGCGCGTTCCACGTCGAGACCCAGAAGATGCACTACCGCGTCTTCATCGAGGAGCCCTACGATGACCTCGTGACCACGGCGACCCGATTTTGGGACATGAGCGGTATCTCGTTCAGCGCCAGCGCCAACGGCATCGAGTTCGACACGGGCTCGCTCGAGACGCTGCTGCTCGGCGGAGCGGCCTTCGGCCTGCCCACCGGCGTCGAGCCCGGGAGCCCTGTCGAGGACGGCGCCGTATTCGAGCTCTTCTCCGACCGGGAGAGCATCGACGAGACTCCGTATCGTCATTCCTTCGAGTACGTCGTGGAGTTCGCCCGATCCGTACGCGGCCTCCAGCCCGGGGCGCCGGTCGAGTACCGGGGCCTGCGCGCGGGGCGTGTCGAGCGCCTGCTCCTCGAGGAGCTGGTGTCCCGGGGAATCGGGGGACAGGGGTCGCCGATTCCGGTGCTGATTCGCCTCGAACCCGGCAGGCTGATGCTGGAAGACTCCGAAAGAGGCGTCGAGATCCTGACCCGGGCGATCGTCGCGAGCGTGAAGAACGGCATGCGCGCCACGTTGTCGACAGGCAACCTGCTGACCGGAAGTCTCTACGTCTCGCTCGACTTCTACGACGACGTGGAGCCGGCCGAGATCGGGACCTTTGCGGGCCGACCCAGCATTCCGACGATCGCCAGCGGACTCGAGGGAATCCAGCAGCAGATCGCCTCACTCCTCGATAAACTGAACGACCTCCCCCTCGAGGATGTCGCGCTGTCCGCCGATGCCACGCTGCGCTCTGCCGACGATGCCCTGCGCCAGCTGGAGCAGACCGTGGTGGAGATCAACACGCTGATGGCCAGCGAGGAGCTGCAGACGCTGCCGCGATCGGTCCAGACTTCCCTGAGCGAGCTCGACCGCACCCTGCGCCAGATGGGAGAACTCGCCGAGACGATCGAGGAGCAGCCGAACGCGCTCATCTTCCCGCGCAGCTACGACCGCGACCCCGAACCCCCGGCAGGATCTCCGTGAGAACCCGCGTGGTCTTGGCTGCTCTGTTCGCGATGGCGTGTGCGGGCTCGACCCCGTCGCCGACTTACTACCTGCTTCCAGCCGAAGTGCCCGAGGGCACGGTGCGTCTGGACCCGCCGGTGCGCGTGGGCCTGCTGCCTGTCCGCGTGGCCCCATACCTCGCCCAGCCGGGCCTGGTGTTCGAGACGGAGCCGGGACAGGTCCAGGCGGCGCGGCAGCACCGGTGGGCGGAGCCACTCGGTGAAGGCCTGCGCCGCCAGCTGCAAGCAATGATCTCACAGGGCCTCGGCTTCGACGTCAGCGCCGACGACTCCCAAAGACACCGCTGGGATTTCACCATCGAGGTGGGCATCGACCGCTTCCACGGCACCTCGCGCGGCGACGCGCTGCTGGTCGCGCGCTGGAGCGTGGTCGCGGCCGACAAGTCGGTCTCCGTCTCGAGCTACCGCTTCTCCGCTTCCCAGCCCCTCGCGCGATCGGGCTACCGCGGGCTCGCCGACGCGGAAATCGCGCTCGCCGCGCAGCTGGCCGCGGCCGTCGCCGATTCCCTCCGAGACCTGGCGCCGTCGGCCGCCGAAGCGGAGTAGCTTGGTCCGCCTCCCCGCGATCGCCGTCGTCACGCTGGGTCTGGCCGCCTGCTCGACCGGCGGCTCCGGCGACCGCGCCGCCCGGGCCACGGATACCGTGGCGCACGGCTGGATCGACTTCACGGTCGACGACAACAACGTGTCCGCCGACCCGATCGCCGAGCTCGCGGGACACCCGGCGAAGCCCCCCCGGTGCGAGCTGATCATAGATCTCGACGGCCGGACCGTCCTCTCCGAGGTGCTTTGGCCCAACGGCGCGAGCCCGCCCTTCTCGATCGTTTCGACGTTTCGCTTCGCGGCTCCACCCGGCGACCACGGTGCGACGATCCACTACACGGGTTGTCGAGCAGCCGCGGGCCAGCGCGACAGCATCACGGCGGAGATCCGAATCCCGGTTCGCCGCAGCCAGGTGACCCGCGTCCGCTTCGACGGCTCCGTCTTCCAGGCGGAGTTTCCCGCGAGCAGCTCCGCGGAGTAGCGGACTGCGCGGAAACCGGTGATATGCTGCGTCGGGAGAAGACGGCGGCAGGAAGACGGGGCAGACATGGCAGCAACGGCGGCAGGGGATCCGCGAGCGGAGCAGTTCGAGGCCGCGCTGCGGCGCGACGATCCCTTCGAGCTCCAGGAGTTGATCCTCGACGTCGCCCTCGAATCGGACCGGCGCGAATGGGCCGAGTGGGCCTGCACGGTGCTGGCCCGGCACCGCAACGCCACGGTGCGCGGAAACGCGCTGCTCGGCTTCGGGCACCTGGCCCGCCGCTTCGGATTCGTCGACCCGAAGCGGGCCAGGCCGCTGATCGAGACGGGCCTCCACTCGCACCACGAGTTCGTGCGCGCGCAGGCCGAGTCGGCGGCGGACGATGTCGACGCGTACCTCTCGTGGGGCGTCGCGCGCCCCAGCCGCTGACCGGCGATCGACGCACTGGCATGAACGTCGTGCTGATCGAGACCGAAGGGCGCGGGCACAACGCCGTCATCGAAGTGGACGGACAGCGGCTGACGGTTCGCGACGCCCTGAGCCCCGCAGACCGGGCCGCATCGCCCGGACCGGTCGTCGGCGCCCGCTTCGATGCCGTCCTGGCGGACCCACGCTCACCCGGGAGAGCGCCGCAAGACAACCCGGAATGCCACGTGGGCCTCGAGCACCAGCGGGGCTGGCGCTACCTGGGCCACGGTCGGCTGCTGTCCGTCGACCCGGTGCGGATCGACCTCGGACTCCTCGTGCTCGAGCCGCAGGCGTTCCCGCCGGGCAACCGCGAGACGGGCGAGTACCTGACCGTCTCGATCGATCGCATCAGCCTGACCGCGGTGAGACGCTGACGGCCGACCCTCTCCGGCACTCTCCTTCGGCCAGCGCTGTGTTACGGTCCCCGGATTGTTCCCATTCACCGCCGAGAAGGCGGCCCGGATCCCGACATGTTCGAGCTTCCCTCCAGCATCGCCCGCCGGATCGGCCTCTTCGGCCTGACCCTCGCCTTCGGAATGGCGGGGATCTCGCACTTCGTTCGGCCGGAGCCGTTCGTCGCCATCATGCCCCCGTTCCTCCCCGCTCACCTCGCGCTGGTCTATCTGAGCGGGGCCTTCGAGATCGCCGGCGCCGTCGGAGTGATTCCGGTCCGCACGCGACGGCTGGCCGGCTACGGGCTGATCGCGCTGCTGTTCGCGGTCTTTCCCGCGAACATCCACATGGCGATGAACGCGGACGCCCTCGTTTCCCAGGACGTGCCGCTTTGGTTCCACTACGTCCGTCTGCCCCTTCAGTTCGTCATGGTCGTGTGGGTCTGGTGGGCGACCATGCCCGAGCCCGGCGTGGCAGCGGAGCGCTAGGCCCACCGGATGGCGGCGGAAGACGACGGCCCTTCCGCGATAACCTGCGGCGATCCGGCAGCCGCAACGGGCGCGTGGGGGCAAAGGAGAAGATCCGCCGATGAGTGATACCGACGAGCGCAGGGAGAAACGGGAGCAGATCGTCCGGGAGCACATGGAAGCGGAGAACGTCCACGATTTCGACCGGGTCATCGGCACCTTCGGACGCCCCCGCTACGAGCTCATCGCCACGGACGAAATCCACGACGGGGAGTCCGCGGTGCGGGAGTACTTTCGCGAGACGCGGACCGCCTTTCCGGACCAGCGCAACGAACTGATCTCCCTGCGTCACGCGGATGACGCCATCATCGTCGAGTTCTGGCTGCAGGGGACCCACCAAGGGCCCCTGCTCGGAATCGAACCGACCGGCCGAGCGTTCCGCTGTCGCATGACCGCCTTCTTCTTGTTCGAGGAAGACGATCTCGTGTGCGAGCGCGTCTACTTCGACTCCGCCACGATCCTCCGGCAGCTGACTGCGTGACCGCCGGACGGCTCCCCGAGACCCGCCTACGGGTCGCCAACGGCTGACCCGCGGGCCGTCGGAGAGACGGCGGATCGGATCACGTCTTGCAACGGGCGTCCCTCGAGAGTGTCGAGGACCACATCAGCAGCGTCGAAGCGCAGGTGCCGGGTCATGGGCCCGGGCACGGCGGTGCAGACGAGCCCCGCGGCCTTTGCCGCCTCCACGCCGTTGGGCGAGTCCTCGATCGCGACGGCGGCCCCCGGCAGGACACCGAGCGCCGCGGTTGCGTGGAGGTAGAGGTCCGGCGCTGGCTTCACGCGGCGCACGTCCTCCTCGGCAGAGATGGCGTCGAAGAAGGACCGAAGGTCGATCCTCTCGAGGTGCCCCGCCACCCAGGAGCGGGGCGAGCTCGAAGCCACGGCCACGCCGAGACGGTGCCGACGCGCCGCACGCAGGCACGCCGGAATTCCCGGCATGGGATCCATCCGCGCCGTATCGAGCACGAGGCCGTCGAGATCGAACACGAGGGCCTGGATCTCCCCGGGGCACGCCTTGGCGAGAGAAGCATCCTGCATTGCCGCGGCACGGACAACACACGCGCCGGATCCGTGGTACCGTCGCCGCTCACCGTCGCGCGCCCACCCGGATTCCGCCGTGAAGCTCTACTTGTTCCCCGTGGCCCCGAACCCCACCCGTGTCCGCCTTTACCTCGCCGAGAAGCGCGCCGGCGGAGCCGACATCGACCTCTCGGAAGAGCTCGTGAATCTGCGAGAGGCGGAGCAGAAGTCGCCGGAGCACCTGGCGCGCAACCCCTTCGGAAACCTTCCCGTCCTCGAACTCGACGACGGCAGCTTCCTGCGCGAGTCCCTCGCGATCATCGAGTACCTCGAAGAACTCCATCCAGAGCCGCCGATGATCGGCAAGGGGCCGCTCGAGCGGGCGCGCACGCGGATGCTCGAGCGCACCGCCGAGATCAGCGTGCTCGCGCCGGTGTCGCGCATCGTTCACGCCACGAACTCTCCGCTCGGCCTACCGCCGAACCCGGGAGTCGCCGAGCAGGCGCGCGCCGCCCTTCCACCGGCGCTGGCCGTGCTCGAGGCGCAGCTCGCAGACGGGCGCCCCTTCCTCGCCGGGTCGTCGCCGACCGTTGCCGATTGCACGCTTGCGGCCGCCTTCCAGTTCGCCCGCTTCGGCAAGGTCGAGATCGACCCCGCCCTGACCCATCTTGCCCGATGGGACGAGGCGTTTCGAGCGCGGCCCGCGGCCCAGACGGTGATCGTCGCGTAGCGAGCGCGGGGAAGCGCTCGCCGCTCGGCTGCCGAGTGGTCGCGCTGCCTCTCGAAGGCCGTGAGGCCGGTTCAGCGCGCCGCCCAGAACCACCTCGAGTTTTCGAGCCCCAGACGACCCGGTCGTGGTACGGTGATCGGCGCCATTCAAGGGGGTTCTCATGTCGTTTGCCAAGGTCGTACTGGCCATCGCGTGGGTGCTGTGCATCGCGAGCTTCTTCGTCGCGACGGATTCGCGCGCTTCCGGAATCGGGAAGTCGACGTTCGTGATCCTTTCCGGCATCCACCTGCTCGAATGCGGCTTCTTCCTGCGCCGGCTGCGAGACGCGCCCGGCTCTCTCGCGCATCACCTGGTGCAGACCTTCTTCTTCGGCTTCATCCACATCTCCGAGGTGAGACAGGAGACGGGCGCCGCCGGACCGAACACCTGAACCGGCGAACGGTTCGGACCGGCGTGAACACCCCGGCGCACATCGTCCTCAACACCCTGGTTCTCGCACGCGGCGACGCCCGGAGGCATTGGCGCGCCGTCGCCCTCGGCGCCTTCGTCCCGGATCTGCCGATGATGGGGTTCTACGCCTACCAGCGCCTGGTGCTCGGCCACGCGGAGGCCACCATCTGGGGCACCGCGTACTTCGATGCCAGCTGGCAGGTCTGCTTCGACGTCTTTCACTCGCTCCCGATCATCGCGGCGGGGGCCCTGCTCGCTTGGCTCACGCGTTCCCCGATGTGGGTCGCTTTCTTCGCCAGCATGGCGCTGCACTGCGTCTTCGACCTCCCCCTGCACCACGACGACGGGCACGCTCACTTCTTTCCGCTGTCGGCGTGGCGCTTCCGGAGCCCCGTCTCGTACTGGGATCCGAATCACCACGGTTCCATCGTCCTCGTGGCCGAGGCACTGATGATCACGCTGGGCTGCGCCAGCCTGGCGCGCCCCCACCAGCCGCGCGGCCTCCGCATCGCCGCGGCGGCACTGCTCGTCGCGACCCTGGCGCTGGGCGCCTACGCGACGCTCGTGTGGGGTGGCGCGGCCGACCTCGGCTAGTGTCCCGAATCGGAAGTTCGCCTCGGGCACCGGGCTGCGCGGCTACCTGTTCCAGCCCCACGCCTTTGGCCTGTTCGTCGGAGACGACGAGTTCGCGTTCAATACCCACCTCGCCGGCGCCCCGGCGGCGGGGGAGGAGAAGCTGGCGGCGGCCCGCGACGTGCGCTCCAGCCCCTTTCCACTGCGTTACGCGACGGGGTTGCGCGACCACGAGGGGAACGCCCTGGAGGGCTCGATCGAACGCTACTGGTGAGCCCCGGAATCGGGGCAGTGCTCGGCTCAGCGCTTGATGGGGCGGTCGTCCTGGATCTCGAGGTTCTCGAGGCGCCAGCCCTCGGCGAGGGCCGCTTCGAGCCAGGCCGGGCGCGGGCCGCGCCCCGAACACGTCTCCGCGGAGTTCGCCGGGTTGCGGTACTTCGGGCCCGAACCCTCGACCAGCCCTCCTCGCCGGCGGACGAGCGCTCGGGCCTTGGCGCGCCGGGTGGTGAGCTCCCGAGCGACCTGGCGCGCCAGCATCTCGAGCTGCCGGTCCGAGAAGAGGGAGAAATCGAACTGCTTCATGAGACGTCCTCGCGCGGTCGGCGGTGCGCCCGTCCGACTCTCCTTCATCGGCCGCTGCCGCCGCGGGCGCGTGATGGCTGTCACAGTCCCGAATCCCGCGGAAGCAGTTCAGTGCGTTCGCGGCTCGGGGAACGTGGTACGTTCGATTCCCCCGACTGCGGGCCGGGCGGCGGAGCGATCGCCATTGGCGCGGGCCATCGGGGACGGAAGCGGGTGCGCGAGAGCCCAGACCACGCAGGCGGGCCGCAAGGAGGGGGAGCCATGTTCATCGCGATGAATCGCTTTCGGATCGCCTCCGGGCACGAGGACGACTTCGAGACCCTGTGGAGGAATCGCGAATCCCATCTCGACGGGGTGCCGGGTTTCGTCGAGTTTCACCTGCTGCGGGGGCCCGGCGACGACGAGTTCTCCCTGTACGCGTCCCATTCGCTCTGGAAGTCTCGGGAGCACTTCGAGGCCTGGACCGAATCCGAGAACTTCCGCAAAGCCCACGCCCAGGCACGGGCGCCGAGCGGCACCTATCTGGGCCACCCTCAGTTCGAAGGCTTCGACATCATCCTGTGACGGGCGACGCCGGATCCGCGAGTCGCATCGGTACGCCGGAGCAGTTTCGCTGGCTCAACGGGGTCGTGAAAACCGTTCTCGTCCTCAACCTGCTCGATGCCGTGTTCACGCTCGTCTGGGTCCGGGCGGAACTCGCCGAGGAGGCCAACGCCTTGATGCGGTTCCTCGTCGAGGACCACGCGGTCCTCTTCGTGACGGTGAAGGTCGCGCTGGTCTCGCTGGGATCCTGGGTGCTGTGGCGCCGCCGGACCCACGCAACCGCCGTGGTGGCGATCTTCGCCGCATTTCTCGTCTACTACCTTCTGCTCCTCTACCACCTGCAGTACTCGAGCCTGCTGGTGCGGAACTTCATCGCGGGGTAGCGTTCCCACTTCGCCGCCAGGAAGCGGACACCGGAGGCCTGACGCGTGGACGATCCGGTTGCCGCGCTCGTCTGGTACGTGGCGTTCCTGCTGTCGACGACGCTGCACGAAGCGTCCCACGCGCTCGCGGCCATGCTCGGCGGCGACCCGACCGCCTACGAAGGCGGCCAGGTGTCGATCGATCCGCTCCCGCACATCCGGCGCGAACCCGTCGGTATGGTGCTGCTGCCGGCGATCTCGCTGCTGATGATCGGGTGGCCGTTCGGCTTCGCGAGCGCGCCCTACAACCCCGGCTGGGCCGAGGGCCATGCGCGCCGCGCGGCGTGGATGGGGGGCGCCGGGGCCCGTGGCCACCGGCTCACGCCCGGACACGCCCCCGCCGGCTCATGCCGGCTCAGAGCGCAGCCGGTGCAACGTGGCGGCGAAGTCCGGCGGATCGGGGCTGGCTACGTCAAGGTCATCCACCTGGACGCGGGCGGCGTGCAGCATCTGTCGCGGCAGCGGTGCTGCCACCGAGGACGCATCGCGGCCGTAAAGACGAT
>JBHHVG010000013.1:0-17221 GCA_046754165.1 Myxococcota bacterium | reverse complement strand
TGCGACCCTCGTATTGCTGCTGCTCCCGGGCAGCATCGGCTCCGGATTCGCGTACTTCGAGAGCTATGGCGGGTCGGGCGGTCGCAGCTTTGCGAGCTTCAGCCAGCACTACGCCGCCCTCGTCGCGCCGCTGCAGATCACCGGTCCGCCGCCCAACCCGTGGACCGAATCCTCCGCCTACATCCAGCCGCACTTTCCTGGCGCCCGGGACATGGGGGACGTCGTCACCGGGCACTTTCCGCGCTACCTGGGCTTTGTCGCGTTGTCGTCGGTGCGGGGGCTGCTTCGCGCCGGCTGGCTCGCGAACTGGGCGCTCCTCGCCGTTCCCTGCCTGGCGTGGGGCTGGCGGCGGGGCCATCTCGAGCCGTCGGACCGGGAGAAGACGCTGCTGCTCTCCTTCGTCGGCGTCGCTCCGTTCGTCCTCTTCTCGTTCCCCCACGTGCGCTACCTGGCGCGTTACTACCCGATCTTCATCGTGGGCCTTCTCGCCGTCCTCGAGCGGGTGCTCGCCCTGGACGACCGGGCCGCACGCCGCCCGGTGTGGGTCACGGCCGGCGCCTGCCTGGCCGTCTCGCTGCTGGTGAACTGTGGGAGGCTGGCCAACGGACTTTTCGGGCTCTCCTCGAACCCCCAGTACTGGTTCCCGGACTGATGGTGGAGGCACCGGAGCCGCGACTCAATTCCATCGCGGAAGACGCCGATGAAGCACCCATGACCGCCGTGCAGCTCTCTCCGGATCCTCCCGGGGACGTTGTCGATTCCGACGACCGCCTCCCGCTGCCGCCCCGCAAGCGCCTGCCCCGGGCCCATGGCAGCTGGATGGTGGACTACGGCTCCCGCCGCGTCCTCGGCATGCGCGTCGACGCCACCACCTACCAGGAGACGACGGATGCGGTCACCGACATGGCGGTCGCCGGGAATGGCGGAACGGTCTGCGTCGCGAACGTCCACATGGTCATGGAGGCATTCGACGATCCGGCGTTCCGGCAGATCGTCAACTCCGCCGACCGCGTGACTCCCGACGGAGTGCCCCTCGTCTCCGCCCTGCACCTGCTGGGGATCCCCCAGGCGGAGCGCGTCTACGGCCCGGCCCTGACGCCGATCATCTGCAAGCGCGCGGCCGAGCTCGGTCTGGCGGTCGGCTTCTACGGCGGAGCTCCCGAAGCGGTCGAAGCCGTCGTGACCGAGCTGTCGCGGCGCCATCCTCGGCTGCGGATTCCCTTCGCCTTCAGCCCCCCGTTCCGTCCCCTCGACGCCGCCGAAGACGCCAGCGTCGTGGAGGCGATCCAGGACGCCGGTGTGAAGATCCTGTTCGTGGGCCTCGGCTGTCCGAAGCAGGAACGCTGGATGGCGGCGCACCGGGATGCGCTCGGCTGCGTGATGCTGGGGGTCGGGGCCGCCTTCGACTTCATCGCGGGGGGCAAGCCCCAGGCGCCGGCGTGGCTGCAGCGGCGGGGGTTGGAGTGGCTCTTCCGGCTCTGTTCGGAGCCGCGTCGCCTGTGGCGCCGCTACCTGATCGGCAACCCGCGTTTCCTCTACCACTTCGCTCTCGAGCGCCTGCGCGCGAGGTGCGCGCGCGGCGCTCCGAGCGAGCGGCGACGCTGACCCAACGCGAGGGAGGTGCATGTCGAACCGCGCGCGCGTTCTCGTCACCGGTGCCGGTGGCTTCATCGGACACCATCTCGTGAAGTACCTGGTCGCCCGCGGCTACTGGGTGCGTGGCGTCGATCTGAAGCATCCGGAATTCGAGAGGACCCGCGCCCACGAGTTCGAGCGGCTCGATCTGCGCCGCTGGCCCGATTGCATCCAGGCGGCGCGCGGCGTGGACCAGGTCTTCAACCTGGCCGCGAACATGGGCGGCATCGGGTTCATCGAGAGCAACAAGGCCCGCATCATGCACGACAACGTGCTGATCAACGTGCACATGCTGGAGGCCGCGCGGGTTCACGGCGTCGGGCGCTTCCTCTACACCTCTTCGGCCTGCGTCTATCCCGGCTACCGCCAGGACATCCCCGATGTCGCCGAGGACGGCTACGGCTGGGAGAAGCTCTTCTCCGAGCGCCAGTGCCGGCACTACTGGGAGGACTACGGGATCGAGACGCGCATCGCGCGTTTCCACAACATCTTCGGTCCGCTGGGGACCTACCAGGGCGGTCGCGAGAAGTCGCCGGCCGCCTTCTGCCGCAAGATCGCATTGGCCTACGACAACGACGAGGTCGAGATCTGGGGGGATGGCAAGCAGACGCGCTCCTACTGCTACATCGACGACTGCGTCGAGGGCATCCACCGGCTGATGGAGTCGGACTACCGCGAGCCGTTGAACCTCGGCCAGGACCGCATGGTCAGCGTGGACGAGCTCTTCGACCTGATCGCCGAGATCGCGGGCAAGAGCCTCAAGAAACGGCACGACGTGTCCCGGCCCCAGGGTGTGCGCGGGCGCAACAGCGACAACGCCCGTCTCCGCGCGATGCTCGGCTGGGTGCCCCAGGTGAGCCTCGAGCGGGGCCTCGAGCTCACCTACCGCTGGATCCACGGTCAGCTCGAGGCCGCCGGGCGCCTGCCGGGCTGAGGTCTCGCGATGCAGCTCATCGATCTTCGCGCGGTGCGGCGCCTGCACGTCTTCACCGATGCCCTGCTGGTCTCGCTGGGGTGGGTGGCGGCCTATGGACTTCGTTACGCGCTGAACGACACCCTCGGCACCCCGATCAACTCCTTCTACTGGTACCTGCGCGCGCTGCCCCTCGTCGTGCTGCCCTGGATCGCCTCGTGCTGGGTGTTCGGGATCTACGGGCGCAGACGCATCTCGACGCCGGTGCACCAGCTGCAATCGCTGCTGCGCGGCGTCGCTCTCGGCCTGCTCGCGATCAGCTCTGTCAGCTTCTTCTTCAAGGAGCTCGACTTCGGCCGCGTGGTCGTGCTCGCCTGCGCTGGCTTCAACCTGGTTCTCCAGGGCGTGAGCCGGGCCGTCTTCCACAGGATCCAGGAGAATCTCCGGCGCTCGGGCGCCCAGGACGTCTCCGCCATCATCGTCGGGACCGGCATCACCGCGATCCGCCTGCTCCAGAAGCTCCAGGACCACCCGGAGACCGGGTACGACGTGGTGGGCTTCGTCGACGACCGCTACGAGGACGGCTGCAAGGACGTCGCCAACCGCCCCGTGATGGGAACCATCGATGATCTGCGACGCATCGCCCAGGAGCAGGACGTCACCGAGGTCTTCATCGCCGATCCCGGTCTCGGCCACACGGAGATGCTCTCGCTGGTGCTCGACTGCGAGGATCTCGGCATCACCTTCCGCGTCGTCACCAACCTGTTCGAGGTGTTGACCGCCGGCACGCCCATCGATCTCATCGACGATCTCCCGCTGGTGCGCCTCGGGCGCGAGGGCGTGCCCGCCTTCTACGAGCCCGCCAAGCGCGTCTTCGACATCGTGGGCGCCGTCGTAGGCCTGGTCCTCACGGCTCCTCTCATGGCCTGGTGTGCCCTGCGCACGCTGCAGACCAGCCCGGGTCCGCCCTTCATTGCCCAGGACCGCACCGGCCGGGACGGCAAGACCTTCCGTCTCTACAAGTTCCGCACGATGTGGCGGGACGTGGACAAGTACGCCGTGGCGCCGACGGATTCGTCGGACAGGCGCATCACCGAGTACGGCCTCTGGCTGCGCGGCACCAGCATCGACGAGCTGCCGCAGCTCCTGAACGTCCTGAAAGGGGACATGTCGCTGGTGGGCCCCCGGCCCGAGATGCCATTCATCGCGGAAACCTACGACGACTGGCAGCGGCGTCGCCTGTCGGTCAAGCCGGGCATCACCGGCCTGTGGCAGATCCTCGGCCGCAAGGATCTGCCCATGCACGCAAACCTCCAGTACGACTTCTACTACATTCGCAACCGCTCCCTGACCCACGACCTCTCCATCCTGATGCGCACCGTGGGCACCGTGTTGTCCCGCAAAGGCGCGTTTTGACCCGGTACGGGCGTCGCTGATGCGCGTCGGGATCTTCCACAACCGTTACATCCACCGAGGCGGCGAGGACGCGGTCGTCGACGCCCAGGCCGAGCTGCTGCGGAAGGACGGCCACACGGTGCTCCTCTTCCAGGTCGACAACCGCGACGAGATCTCGGGATCGGCCGTGGGCGCCGTGCGCGCCGGGTTGCGGGCGCGCTGGAACCCGCGGATTGGCGAGCGCGTGGGCGCGATTCTCGATCGCGAATTCATCGACGTCGGTCACGTCCACAACTTCTTTCCGCTCTTGACGCCCGCGGTGCATCAGGCGCTGTACGACCGGGGCATTCCCGTCGTCCAGACGCTCCACAACTACCGGCTGATCTGCGCCAACGGGCTGCTTCTCCGCAGCGGCGGGCCCTGTGACGACTGCGTCGTGCGCGGGCCCTGGAACGCGGTGCGCCACGGCTGCTACCGCGGCTCAAGGCTCCAGACCGCCGTGTGGGCCGAACAGACCGCGCTGCACCGCCGTCGCCGCACCTGGCACCGCCTGGTCGACCGCTTCACGACCCCGAGCGAGTTCGCCCGCGGCAAGCTCCTCGAGGCCGGACTCCCGGAGAACCGGCTGGTGGTGCAGCCGAACCCGGTGCGGGACCCCGGCGAACCGCGCTTCGGGGGCCGCGGCGCGGTCTACGTCGGTCGGCTGTCGCGGGAGAAAGGGGTCCACCTGCTGCTCGCGGCCTGGCGTCGCCTCGATGGCCTGCCACTCGCGATCGTCGGGTCCGGTCCCGAAGAGGACTCCCTGCGCCGCCAGGCGCTGGATCTCCCCGGCGTCCGCTTCGTCGGGGAGCGAGACCGCGACGGCGTCATCGCTGCACTCGCCGCCGCGGCCTTCGCCGTCGCTCCGTCGATCGCGTTCGAGACCTTCGGCCTGGCGGTGGCAGAAGCCATGGCGTGCGGAACCCCGTCCATCGTGCCCGCAGACTCGGCGCTGGCCGGGCTGGTCGACCACGGCCGCAGCGGGCTGCACTTCGCATCGGGCGACCCTGTGGCGCTCGCCCAGGCCTGCCGCCGGATCGCCGAGAACCCCGCCGATGCCGAGAGAATGGGTCGCGAGGCGCGCGCGGACTACGAGGAGAGCCTCTCCCCGGCCGTCGCGCGGGACGCCCTCGTCTCCCTCTACGAGCAGGTGGTGCGCGACGCACCCGCCCGCGCGTGGCGCCGCGGTCAATAGGTCTTGTAGAACGATAGGGGCGCCACGTCTGGCGGGTCGTTGACCGCCAGGACCAGCATGCCGCCCGCCACGTCCTCGACGAAATCGGCTCGATGGCTCCCGACGTCGAGCTCCGCGGTCTCGCCCGGCGCGAGGGTGTGCCCGCCGATGCGCAGCCGGCTGGGCGCTTCGAAGGGGAGCCAGCGATAGCGGCCCGGAACGATCAGCTCGAAGTCGACCGACTCCCCGCTGGCGCCCGCGAGCTGTCGTCCGGCCACGAAGACCGACGCCCGGTAGGGCTGGTAGTTCTCCGCGAGGAATCGCCGGATCTCGACGGGAAACTGGTTCAGGCGGAAGGACTCGACGACGAACTTGACCCGTCGCGATCGCAGGTTGGCGAGGAAGTTCCGCGTGTAGGTCTCGCGCTGCTCGCCGGCGAAGTGTCGGTAGAGGACCTGGGAGAAGTAGAGGTTGAAGGGCTTGGGCTCGTTGCGGCAGAAGGGTCCGTGCTCCGGGTGGAAGCCAGAATCCGAGTCGTCGAAGTTGCGGTGGACGAAGGCCAGGCTCTCGCGCTGGACCGCTTGGGTGTCGATCGATAGCTCCGCGGCGCGGAAGACGCCCTGGGCTCCCAGCACGAGCCACACGCCCGCCGTCGCCAGCGCAGCGACTCGCGCGCGCGGGCCGGGCAAGGCGGCCCGCAGGCTGTCGCCGGAGACCGCCAGTGCCACGGCGGGAAAGAGGCCGAGGGTCATCCAGAAGTACGCGAAGGCGGAGGCGTGGAACGCGGCCACGCACGCACCGACTGCGAGCGTCGCCCAGGCGACCCACAACGGCTCCGTGCGCAGAGCGCGCCGCCGCGAACTCGCGGCGGTGACCACGACGAGCGCGGCGAGAAGGAAGAGATGCGGACCGAGCGTCGGGAGAATCTCGAGGTATTGGCTGTAGCCGATCGTCTTCCGGTAGTACGCGAACTCCGAGAGCTGCTGGCCGACGACCGCCGGCGTGAGCGAGGACATCGCGCTGTGCCCGTCCGGGACGTCGAGGCGCACGGCCGTCGCGGCGTCGAAGCCGGCGACGGTTGCGGCGAAGGCGGCCGCCGCCAGGACCCCGCGCAGGGCCTCCCTGCCGGGACGGAGCTCACGGGCCGCGCGCAGCTGGCCCAGCGCGAGCACGCCGACCAGCGCCGCGACGTAGACGATCTTCTGGGTGGCGAGGTAGCCGGCGCCGAAGAGGAGGCCCGAGACGAGGGCCCACGCCGGACGCTGCCGCGAAGCGAGCAGCGCGACGCCGCCCCACAGGCCGAAGGCCAGGGCGAGCTGGTCCGTGCGGACCTGGAGGGACCACTCGAGGAAGGCGGGAACCAACGCCAGCAGGCCCACGCCGAGCCAGGCGTCACTCGTGGTGTGCTTCGAGTGGGCGCAGACCTGCCGCAGCAGGGCGCCGAGGCCGGCGAGGAAGCACAGCGTGAAGCCGACCCACAGCATCCGCGCCTGCCGCACCGCCGCGATCTCGTCCTGGCAGTCCGCGGCGAAGGGCATCAGCACCAGGGTCGCGAGCCCGGGGCGTCCACCGCCGCCCAACACCCCGGTCCTCGCCGACGTGGCCGCGCGATCGAGCAGCGCGAACTCGTCCCAGTTGGCGGCGACCGTGAAGCCAGCCGCGATGCGGCTGGCGACGTAGAGTGCCACCAGTCCGGTCCACAGTGCGACCCGCAGCGCGGGGCGCCTTCCCTCGCGCGGGGCGTCCGACTGCTTCCGGGCCTGCGCCGACATCCACCGCTCCCCGGGGCGCGCGGCCCCCCCGGTCTCCATCGGATGGAAAATTGCGATGCTTGAGCCGCGATTGCAGCGGGAGCTGCGCACGCGCGAGCGGCCCCGGGGCTTCGGGTATCTTATGTCCTCCGCTTCGCCGGGTCGCTGCTGCGGCGCCCTGCGCCATCGGGAGGATCGCGCCCGCGATGCACGGGGCTGGGAGCAAGATCCGGAGGATCGCCTGCGGCGCCGCAATCGCGGCCGTCTCCTTTGCGCCAGCCGCCAGCGCAAGGGAGCGCCCGAACGTGCTGTTCATCGCCGTCGACGACCTGCGTCCGGAGCTGGGGACCTACGGCGCACCGGCGCGGACGCCGCAGATCGACCGCCTCGCACGCGAGGGCGTCCGCTTCGACCGGGTCTATACCGCCGCGGCGGCCTGCGCCGTGTCCCGCGCCGCGATGCTGACCGGCGCCTACCCCCACACCACGCGGGTCGTGACGTCCAACCGAAGCCTGGCCGAGGCGAACCCCTCGCTCGTCTCCATGCCGCAGGTGTTCAAGAACGCCGGTTACGAGACGGTGGAGGTCGGCAAGTTCCTCCACGACCGGGAGGACGCGCCGGACGCCTGGAGCGTCGACCCCTGGCTGCCGGATCGGGATCCACCAGTCTACCTGGTCCCGGAGAATCGCCACATGTCCGGTGTGATGGACGTGCCGCGCGGACCGCTGGCCGAGGGTGCCGATGTCCCCGACGACGCCTACCTCGACGGACAGATCGCCGCGCGTGCGATCTCCGAGCTGCAGCGGCTCCGCGACCGGCCGTTCTTTCTCGCCGTGGGGTTCGTGCGCCCCCACCTGCCGTTCAATTGCCCGGCTCGTTACTGGGAGCTCTACGCCCGCGAGCAGATCGAGCTGCCAGACACCGAGGGCCTGCGGGCGCTGTCCCCGATGCAGTGGCACGGCAACTACGAGCCCGCGCGCTATCAGGGTGGGCGCCTGATCGGCGCGGCCACCGCGCGGCTGATGATCCACGGCTACCGCGCCTGCGTCAGCTACATCGACGCCCAGACGGGGCGGCTGCTCGACGCGCTCGAGCGTCTCGACCTCTCCGACCGCACCATCGTCGTCTTCTGGGGGGACCACGGCTGGCACCTCGGAGAGCACGGGATCTGGGGCAAGAACACCGCCCTCGAAGTGGCCCTGCGTGTTCCGCTGATCGTCCGGGCGCCGGGCGTCGAGGGCGGCCGCAGTGCCGCCGGGCTGGTCGAGTCGGTCGACCTGCTGCCGACGCTGTGCGAGCTGGCGGGCATCGCCGTGCCGCAGCAGGTGCAGGGGCGGAGCTTCGCGCCCCTGCTCCACGATCCCGACCGCCCGTGGAAGCGAGCGGTGTTCGGTTGGCGTCACAAGCCGCCGCACACCGCCCAGACGGTGCGCACGCCGCGCTACCGCCTCGTTCGCTGGGTCAGCCGCGACGGCTACGTGACGAAGCTCCACGCCACCGAGCTCTACGATCACGAGACCGACCCGCGCGAGTACGACAACGTGGCCGGGGACCCCTCTCGCGCCGAGATCGTCGAGGAGCTGAACGAGATGCTCGACGCCTGGCTGCGCCGTGAGCCCGTCGGCCTGTTCGAGCCCGGCGAGGAGGGAGCCTCAGCCGGCGCCGGGGAGGCCACCGACTGGCGCGTCGCTCTCGAGGGCCCGGGTTGGCCGCTCGCCGCCGTGGTCTCTGGCCTCTTCGTGTGGGTCGCCATCCAGTGGTACCTCCGGGCTCGGCGCCCCTCCGATGAAGACTGAGCGCCCCCATCGCGCGAGTGCGACCACGAGATAGGCGGCGAAGAGGTCGAGCAGCAGCTTGACCGGAAAGTTCATCCGACCCGATCGGAGCAGGTGGAACAGCGCCGTGAAGCCGACGAAGTAACCGAAGACCCAGACCATCACCCAGGCGGATCGACGGCGTTCGGCGACTGCGAACCACACGAATCCGCCCAATCCGAGCAGCATCAGCGATCCCCGGGTGTACGGTGGGGCGCGGCCGTCCTCGTGACCCCGGGGACGCGGGGTGAGGAAGACGTTGGTGAGCTTGATCGTGTAGTTCCTCAGGAAGTGGAGCGGATGGCTCCCCAAATAGCGCAGCGTGTGCGCCAGATAGGCCCGGTCCTTCTCGTTCCACTCCTCGAGCCCGTAGCGGTCGACCCTCCCCGCGAAGCGCGCCTCGATCTCGGGATCCTTCCAGGCGTCCGTGCGGTGGATGTCGTTCCAGTACACGCTGCGGCGCGCGTCGAGGCCGAGGAAGTTCGATTGGGCGAGCAGCGTCCCACCGTTGCTGCTGATCGGCAGGAGACGCCCGTAGCGCAGGGCGTTGCGGGCGGTCCAAGGCGCGACGACGACGCAGAACCCCAGCGCGAAGACCGCGGCGCCGGTCAGCGCCGCGCGGTCGCGTCCGCGCACGACGAGGTAGACGGGGAGCAGCACCGCGAGGGCGGACGGGAAGGGGCGCATCAGGCAGGTCAGACCGAGCAGCCCCCCGGAGCACGCCAGCAGCGAGGGGCTGCGGCGCTCGAGTGCGACGAGGAAGGCCGCGAGGAACGCGAACAGCAGCGTGAAGAAGTTGCTCTCCGCGAGGAGGAAGGCGACGAAGTGGGCGAGGCCCGGGTCCACGGCAATCAGCGCCGCCGCGACGAGCCCCACCGCCCGCCCGCCCATTCGCGCCCCGATGACGAAGGCCAGCAAGGTCGCCGCAGCGCTCAGCCACGCCTGCACGGTCCGCGCGGTGCGGTAGTCGGCGCCGGGAAGGACGGTCCCGACCGCCACGAGGAACGCCGCCTGAAGGGGAGGGGGAAGGAAGTTGGAGTCGAGCGCGGGCGTAAAGCCCCGTCCCTCGAGCGCGGACGCGGCGGTGCTGGCGTAGTAGCGGTAGACGTCCGGGCGCTGGATCTCTTCCGGGCCATAGAAGCGCGGTACCGCGTCGAGCCTGAGGGCGGCGCCCAGCGAGAAGCAGGCCGCCAGGGCGACGGCGGTGGCGGCGTTCGTGCGCTTCCCGGGGGCTCGCACGGGTCAGCCTCGCAGGGGGAATCACCGGGACCGGCGAAACCGTAGCATGGCTCGGGACGGGGCCGGGGAGGGGGTGCCGCCAGCGGCACAGCCGCCTCAGGGCTCGAAGATGCGAACCTCGCCGCCGCGTTCGCGGAGCCGCAGCGTCGATCGCGAGGCCTGGGCGACGCTCACGTCTCGGGCCGGCTGCGGTCGCCGCAACGGGGCCAAGCGAGCGACGACGCCGCCGGCGACATCGCGCACGTCGATCGCGCGCGCCGACGTGTGGATTGCCACCTTGCAGTCGCGCGGCACCCAGGCGCGGACGGTGACACTGGGCCCGACGTTCATCCACTCGATCCAGGGCTCGTGGGACTCCTTCAGGGTCACTCCGTCCACACGTCGTTCGACATCGAAGCGCACGCTGCTCGCCCCGAGCCCGCGGGTCACGGCCTCGATGCGGATCTCCTCGGCGTCGTGCGAGAGTACCGTGATGTCACCGAGGTCGAGTGCGATCTCGAGCTCGCCGTTGCCGGAGACCGGGATGGTCCAGACGAGGCCGTCCGCGACCGCGGGCGCCGCGCAGAGCAGCGCGATGGCGATGGTGAGCAGGCTTCGCGCCGCGGATGGTGCGGGCCGGGGCGGCGGTCGAAGGCAGAACACCCGGTATTGGAGAGCAAGGAATGTGCCAGACCGCCTGCTGGGCCGGGGGCGCGCCGCTCGCCTTCCCAGGCCTTCGCCACCCTCCCGCAGCCGGCCGAGCCTGCAGCGATCGGAGGCGGCAGGGCGCGAAACGCCGCCGAAGGATGCGGCTGCGGGCCCGCCCGGAGCTTTGGTTATCATGCCGCCGATGTTTCTGTGGCTGGCACTGGCGGTGGTCCTGACCTGGGTCGTGCTCCGGGTGTTCGGGGGGTATCCCGATCCGGGCCGCAGCTTCAAGGTGCTGTTTCGCTCCGAGGTCGCCTCGCTCTCTGCGGTATCCGAGGCGATGTTCCCAGCCGGTGGCCACATACCCAGCTCGGGCCTCGACGCGGAGCTGCCCGCCTACGTCGACCGCTGGATGGCGGTCTCGCAGCCGCGTGTGCGGCGGCTCATGCACGCCCTGTTCTTCCTGATAGAGCACGCCACGCTGCTCGCTCCCGCTCCGGGCCGCCACCGCCGGCGCCGTTTCTCCTCTCTCGGCTTCGAGCAGCGCATCGCGGTCCTGGGAGCCTGGGGAGACAGCTCTCTCTATGCGCGCCGCCTGGTATTCCTGAGCCTGCGGTCCATCCTGACCATGGGCTACTTCGCCCACCCGCCCGTGCTGCGAAAGCTCGGCGTCGCGCCGCTCGCCATCGAGTCGCCCGTGTGCGAGGCCGACCTGTTGTATCCGCCCATCGGAAAGCGGCCGTCCGACAACCCGCTCACCCGCGCGGACCTCACCGCTCCGAGCGACGGATCTCCCCTGACCCTCGACCGTCCGCTTCACCCGGAATTCGCGGAGCCCGCCGGTGAATGAAGCGTCGGGCGGCGTCCGCGTCTTCGCACAGTACGACGGAGACTTCCACGAGGAGTTCGACGTCGTCATCGTCGGTTCCGGGCCCGGGGGAGCCGTCGTGGCCAAGGAGCTCGCCGAAGCCGGCGTGCGGGTTGGCCTCGTCGAGGAAGGGCCTCCGTTCACGCCGCCCGAATACGAGCTGGACGGCGCCTTCTCGATGGCGCGCACCATGCGCGAGGGAGGCCTGCGCACGACCCGGGGCACCATGATGCCGACCATGCAGGCGATCGCGCTCGGGGGCGGATCGCTGGTGAACTCGGCGATCTGCAACCGCGCACCGGAATACGTGCTGGACCGCTGGTGCGAGGGCTTCGAGCTCGAACACACCACCCTCGCGGACCTCGACCCGCACTACGACGCGGTGGGGGCGTTTCTCGGGATCTCGCCGACTCCCGAGAACGTGCTCGGCCGCCGCAACCTGCTCTTTCGCGACGGTTGCGAACGCCTGGGTTACTCGAGCGAGCCCATTGCCCGCAACGTGATCGGCTGCCGCGGCAGTGGCGAGTGCTTCACCGGATGCCGCACCCGGGCCAAGCAGTCCATGGACGTGAGCTACGTCCCAGCCTCCGTGCGCAGCGGCGCCGAGGTGCTGACGTCGCTGCGCGTGGAGCAGGTGATCACCGACGGCTCCCGCGCGACCGGCGTGGCCGGCCGCGTCGTCGCGCCATTCACTGGAAAGCCCAGCCACCGCTTTCGTATCGATGCGCGGGTCGTCGTGCTCGCAGCGGGCTGCATGGCGACTCCGGTCATTCTCCAGAAGAGTGGCAATCTGGCGAACCGCTCGAAGCAGGTCGGGGCGAATCTCCAGTTCCACCCCGGCGTCGCCATCATGGGGATCTTCCCCGACGAGGTGCACCCCGCCTTCGGCGCGACCCAGGGGTACCAGTCGAAGCATTTTCTCCGGGATGGCTACAAGCTCGAGACGCTGTGGGCGCCGCCGTCCATCCTCGCGGTGCGGCTGCCCGGATCGGGACACGGCTTCAAGAACCGCCTCGCGGTCATTCCCTACGCCGCCATCTGGGATGCCATCGCGAGCTGCAACAAGTCGCTCGGCCGCGTGCGCGCCCGCCGGAGGGGCATGGACCCCGCGCTCACCTGGAAGCTGCACCCGGACGACGTCCGGATCCTGGTGCGGTCCCTCTGGACCCTCGCCGAGATCTTCTTCGCGGCCGGCGCGCGCTCGATCGTACCCGGCGTGAACGGCGTGCCAGACGAGATCTTCTCCCTGGACGAAGCGCGGATCCTGAAGACCCATCCGCTGCGTGATCGCGACCTGGTGGCGGGCGGGAACCACGCCTTCTGCACCACGCGGATGCACGGAAACCCGGATCACGGAGTCGTCGACGAATACGGGAAATCCCATGACATTGAAGATCTCTACATCGCCGACACGGGCATCTTCCCCCAGTGCCCCTCCGTGAACCCCATGTGGACCGCCATGGCCCTGGCGCATCGCACCGCCGGCCGGATCGCGGCCCGTTTCTAGCCGCCAGGGGGCTTCATCCCGGGGATGGTTTGGTCGATACGCAGGGTGGCCCCGGCCTCCGGGCGCCTGGAGGGTTCTGCGTGAAGCTCGCGCTCGCGATCGCGATGGGATGGCTGCTTCTCGTTCCAGCCCCGGCCTCGGCGCTGAATCCGTCCGAGTGCGCGAGGCTGCTGAAGCAGATCCATCATCTGAACAGCATGCACCAGCGCGCCGAGGCTCGCGGCAACGAGATGTGGTCCGGACGCATGCAGTTCCAGGCGGATCTCCTGCGCGAGCGCTACGACGACCGCTGCGAGGGCTTCGCCGAGGACGACCGGGCCCTGCGGGCCGCCCTCGAAGGCGTGGCCATGGTGCTCAAGACCGGCGCGAAGGCGGCGGCCAAGTTCTTCACGCTCGGGGCCTTCTGATCCGACCGGCGGAACGCCCGGGCGTTCCAGCGTCATCTCATCCTCACTTCCGGGGCACGCGCTCGCGACCGAGCGGCAGGGCCTGTCACTGCGCCACGTCAAGGCGGCCACCGAACCGGCCGATGTCGAGGCGGGGAGTGCTGCTCCATGTCGCTGTACCTGCTGATCCCCCTGGCATCCTGCATCACCTCTGCGGTGCTTGCCTCGGCCATCCTCGCCCGAGACGCGGGCAATCGCTCGAATCGACTCGCCGGTGCGATGATCGGCGGCGTGTCGATCTGGGCGCTCTGCGAGGTTCTCTGGAACACCCGCGCGGATCCAGAGACCGCGAGAATCTTCCTGAGGCTCTCGGCGGTCGGTTGGGTGTTCATCGGACCGCTGGCGCTCAACATCCTGGTCGAGATCACCGGCGAGGCCACGGACCGGACGAAGCGTCTGCTTCCCTTCACGTACGTCGTCTCCGGTGCCTTCATCGCGGCGGCGTGGTTTACGCCGTGGATGCATGCGCGGCTCGTTCCCACCGGCTGGGGTTGGGGCTACGAGACCGGCTGGCTGCATCCGGTCTACCTGGTCTTTACGACCTCCTGCATCGGTGCGGGCGTCGCCTGCGGCATGCGCGCGTATCCGACGGCGTCCCCCGGAGAGAAAGCGCAAGTATCGCTCGTCAGCATCGGCATGCTGGTACCGATCGTCGTGGCGTCGGTGACGGATTCCCTGCTGCCGCTCTTCGGCTTCCAGCCGCCGCGTCTCGGCAGCGCGTCCATGACGGTGCTCGGTGCCGTCATCGCCTGGGGAATCTATCGCTACGGCTACTCGCTGCTCGCACCCGGAGCGTTCGCCGCAGAGATCCTCGAGACCCTTCCCAACGGGGTGGCGATGTTGCGCGTCGACGGCCGGATTCGCAGCGCCAACAGCGCCATGGCTCGAATGCTCGGCACCGCTCCGGCAGATCTCGTGGGTGTCTCCTTCCGCGACCTGCTGGTCGGGTCGGATCTCGACGTCACCGAGGAGGCCACCGAAGTCGAGTGTCAGCTGTGTCTCGGGGGCGATCGTCGCGTCTCGGTGTCGCTCTCGACCACCGTGCTGTGCGACCGCCAGCACTCGCCAATCGGTGTGGTGCTGGTAGCTCGGGACGTGGGCGAGGTGGTGGCCCTGCGCGGGCGGCTGGTGGTGTCGGATCGGCTCGCCGCCGTGGGCGAGCTCGCGGCGGGAATCGCTCACGAGATCAACAACCCACTCGCCTACGTGCGCTCGAATCTCTCGATGATGCGCCGTCAATGGGACGAGCTCAAGAACGAGGTCGACAGAGTCAGCGGATCGGAACGGCTGGATCATCTCCTCGCGGAGACCGAGGAGATGATCGACGAGTCGCTCCAGGGCGTCGATCGTGCGGTGTCGATCATTCGCGACGTGAAGGGGCTCTCGCACGCTGCCCAATGCGAGCCCGAGCTCGCGAACGTGAACGAGCTGCTCGACGGCGTGATTCGCATGGCTTCGTCGCAGCTCGGCACCGGCGCGGTGATCCGGCGGGATTACGCAGACCTGCCTGCGCTGCGTTGCGCCCCTCAGGAGCTCCAGCAGGTCTTCCTCAACCTGGTGATGAACGCCGGCTACGCGATCTCGGGAGACGGAGAGATCGCCGTGGTCACCCGCGCCGTGGATGAGCGCATCGAGGTGCGCATCGAAGACGACGGCTGCGGCATCCCCCCGGCGGAGGTCGGCCGGATCTTCGATCCCTTCTTCACGACCAAGGCCGTCGGTGAAGGGACGGGTCTGGGGTTGGGGATCGCCCTCGAGATCGTGAGGGGGCAGGGCGGCGAGATTCTCGTCGAGTCCGAGCCCGGTGCGGGCACGGTCTTCTGCGTGCACCTTCCCACCCACATCGATAGAATGGGGCCTCGAACCCAAACCTGAGGCCCCCCGATGAAACTCTACGACAGCACCGCTGCGCCCAATCCCCGCAAGGTTCGCATCTTCCTGGCCGAGAAGGGCATCGACGTTCCGATCGAGCAGGTGGACATCGCCAAGGCCGAGAACCGGCAGCCCCCCTACCTGGCGAAGAACCCCATGGGCGGCATTCCGATTCTCGAGCTCGATGACGGCACCATCATCGCCGAGACCGTCGCGATCTGTCGCTACTTCGAGGAGACCCATCCAGACCCGCCGTTGATGGGGGTCGGTCCCGTCGACCGGGCCCTCGTCGAGATGTGGAATCGGCGCATGGAGCTCGAGGTCGCCATCCCGATCATGCAGTGCTTCCGGAACACCCACGACTTCTTCAAGGGCCGCATTCCCCAGGTCGCCGAGTATGGCGAGGTCTGCCGAACCGGGGCGGTCAAGCGCCTGGAGTGGCTCGACCTGGTGCTCGCCGACCGCGAGTTCATCGCCGGCGACCGCTACACCATCGCCGACATCACCGCATTGATGGGCATCGACTTCGGCCGCGTGGTGGGGATCAAGGTCGCCCCGGAGCAGAAGAACCTCCAGCGCTGGTACGAGGCGGTGTCGTCGCGGCCGAGCGCGAAGGCATAGTCGGGCCACCCGGACGCCCGAGGAGGCCTCGTCGTGTCTCAGCGTAGTGTTTCTTGGGGCGGGCCTCTGCTCGGGTGTCGACAGATCCTCGGGTCGTGGAGCTACGTCTTCGAGCCGTGACGCATCCGGCCGCGGCCGAGCAGCAGCCAGTCGAGGGAGACCCCCTCCTTCACCGCCAGCGTGATGAGGAAGTTCGCGTGGGGCATCGTGCCGTTCTCGTAGCGATTGACGTTCTGCTGGAAAACGCCGAGTTGCTTTGCGAATTGGCGCTGGGAGCGCCCGCCGCGCACCGACGCCAGCCGCGCGGGAAACTTGATGCGCATCGCTCGGAGTTGCTTCAGGGTCATGTCGTGGCCTCCTTTTCTACCCGTTCGGGTCGTGGTCCCCATCCCTGGATGAGATGATCGAGGTCGGCCGGTGGTTCCGTGGATTCGTGTCGGCCCGAATTCCCCTCGGGTGAGCGACGCCTCTGCTAGCTTGGCGGCGCATCCATGGACGCGCTCGCCGTCTTTCACCCCGTCGTCCGCCGCTGGTTCGAGAGGCGATTTCCCCTCGGGCCGACCGACCCCCAACTCGCGGGCTGGCCCGCGATCGCCGACGGCCGGGACACCCTGATCGCCGCGCCGACCGGAACCGGCAAGACCCTCGCGGCGTTTCTCGTGTGCATCGACCGGCTCTACCGCAGCGCGGACGCCGCTGGAGACCTGCCCACCGACACGGGCGTCGTCTACGTCTCGCCGCTCAAAGCGCTCGCCGTGGACATCCATCAGAACCTGGAGGCTCCGCTTCGCGAGATGCGCGAGATCGCCGCCGAGCTGGGCCATCCGGTCCCGGACATCCGCGTGCAGGTGAGGACGGGAGACACGCCCGCATCCGAGCGGGCCGCCATGTTGAAGCGGCCGCCGCACATCCTGATCACCACCCCGGAATCCCTCTTCCTCCTGGTGACGGCCGAAAAATCGCGCCGGCTGCTGCGCCGGGTTCAGACGGTGATCGTCGACGAGATCCACGCGGTCGCGCGGGACAAACGCGGCGCGCACCTCACGATCACCCTCGAGCGGCTCGATGCACTCGGCACAGCGCGCCCCGCGCGCATCGGCCTGTCGGCTACCCAGCGGCCCATCGAGACCGTGGCGCGGCTGCTCGTCGGAGCGGGCGCCGCGCGCACCGACGAGGCCGGGCGTCCGCGCTGCAACGTGGTCGACATCGGCCACCGCCGCGCCCTGGATCTCGCCATCGAGGTTCCCGGCAGTGAGCTCGGCGCCGTCGCCAGCCACGAGCAGTGGGTGGAGATCGTCGAGAAGGTCGCGGAAGAAGCCT
>JBHHVG010000012.1:0-17278 GCA_046754165.1 Myxococcota bacterium | reverse complement strand
CCACCTGGGGCAGGAACATCTTGCCCGCACCGAAGAGGTCGCCGACGATCTTCATTCCGTCCATGAGCGGGCCTTCGATGACCTCGAGGGGGCGCAGGGCGCTCTTGCGCGCCTCTTCCGTGTCCTCCTCGATGTAGTCGACGATGCCGTTCACCAGCGCGTGTGACAGCCGCTGGGCGACGTCCGCCTCCCGCCAGCTGAGATCGACCTCCCGCTTCGCGATCGTGCCCTTGACCTTCTCGGCATACTCGACCATGCGCTCGGTGGCATCCGGGCGGCGGGAGAAGAGGATGTCTTCGACGCGCTCGAGGAGGTCGGCCGGGATGTCGGCATAGACGCCGATCTGCCCGGCGTTGACGATCCCCATGTCCATGCCCGCCCGGATCGCGTGGTAGAGGAAGGCGGTGTTGATGGCCTCGCGCACCACCTCGTTGCCGCGGAACGAGAACGACAGGTTGCTCACTCCGCCGCTCACTTTGGCGCCGGGGCACGTCTCTTTGATGATCGTCGTGGCCTCGATGAAATTGATCGCGTAGCGGTCGTGCTCCTCGAGACCCGTCGCAATGGCGAGGATGTTCGGGTCGAAGATGATGTCCTCGGGGTCGAAGCCCACCTGCTCCGTCAGCAGCGCATAGGCGCGCTGGCAGATTTCGACCTTCCGCTCGGTCGTGTCTGCCTGGCCCTGCTCGTCGAAGGCCATCACCACCACGCCGGCGCCGTAGCGCTTTACCTTGTGCGCCTTGGCGAGGAATTCCTGCTCGCCTTCCTTCAGGCTGATCGAATTGACGATGCCCTTGCCCTGGATGCACTTGAGGCCCGCCTCGATCACGCTCCATCTCGAGCTGTCCACCATCACCGGGATGCGGGCGATCTCGGGCTCCGTGGCGATCAGGTTGAGGAAACGGGTCATCTCCGCTTCCGAATCGAGCATGCCCTCGTCCATGTTGACGTCGAGGATGTTGGCGCCTCCGCGCACCTGGTCGAGCGCGACGTCGGTGGCGGTGATGACGTCGCCCTTCTTGATCAGGTTGGCGAAGCGCCGCGAGCCAGTGACATTGGTGCGCTCGCCGATCATGATGAAGTTCGAATCCGGCCGGATGGCGAAGGGCTCGAGGCCGCTGAAGTGGGCCGCGTGTGCATCGGCCTCGGGCAGCGTTCGGGGCGCCACCCCCGCCACGGCCTGGGCGATTGCGCTGATGTGCGCCGGGGTCGTGCCGCAGCAGCCGCCAACCAGGTTCACGAGGCCGCTGCGGGCAAACTCGCCGATGAAGGCACCGGTGTCTGCTGGCTCCTCGTCGTAGGCGCCGAAGGCGTTGGGAAGTCCGGCATTCGGGTAGCTGCTCACGTAGCACGGAGCCACCGCGGCGAGATCCGCCAGGAAGGGCCGCATCTCCTCGGCCCCCAGGGCGCAGTTGATGCCCACCGACAGCGGCTTTGCGTGTGCCACCGACGTCCAGAAGGCCTCGACGGTCTGGCCGGACAGGGTCCTGCCGCTCTTGTCGGTGATCGTCACGGAGATCATTACCGGCAGCGCGGCGCCCTTCTCCTCGAATACGTCGAAGATGGCGACGATCGCCGCCTTGGCGTTCAAGGTGTCGAAGATCGTCTCGATCAGGAGCACATCGACGCCACCGTCGATGAGCCCGCGGACCTGCTGGGCGTAGGCGTCCCGCAGCGTGTCGAAGGTGAGGTCTCGGTAGGCCGGGTCCTCGACGTCCGGGGAGATGGAGAGCGTCTTGTTGGTCGGCCCGATCGCGCCGGCCACGAAGCGCGGCCGGTCCGGCGTCCGGGACGTCCACGCGGCGGTCGCCCGCACCGCGAGCTTCGCCGCCTCGACGTTCAGCTCGTAGGCCAGGGTCTCGGCCCGGTAGTCGCCCTGGGAGATGGCGGTGCTGCCAAAGGTGTTGGTCTCGATGATGTCCGCGCCGGCCTCGAGGAAGGTGTGGTGGATCTTCTCGATCACGTCCGGGCGGGTCAGCACCAGGATCTCGTTGTCGCCCTGGAGGTCGACCGGGTGGTCGGCGAAGCGCTCGCCGCGGAAGTCCGCCTCCGAGAGGCCCTCGGCCTGGATCATGGTGCCCATGGCGCCGTCGAGAATCAGGATGCGTTCGGACAGCAGCCGTTCGAGCTGGGAGCGGAGGTTCGCATGCGACATGTCGGGGCCCGTGTCGATGGGCGCCGGATCGGCGCCCGGAGAGCTTCAGTGTAGTTAAATATCAGCTTATCTCAATACAATGATGGATCTTCGGACCACGATCCCCGCGGGGGTCAGGGCGGCCCCAGGGAGAAGCCCAGGATCTCCTGGAGTTCGCCCAGTGCCTGGTCCGGGTCGACGACCTTGATCGTCGCCATCCCCAGCTCCCGCGCGGGCTTGAGGTTGCGGCCGATGTCGTCCAGGAACACCGCGTCCCCCGGGTCGATGCCGAGCAGCAGGCAGGTGTGCCGGTAGATGCGCGGGTCCGGCTTGCGCAGCTGAACGGCGCTCGACTCGACGAACACGTCGAAGTGGGGCTTGAGGACGTCCGTGCCCGCGCCGTCGCCGACCCAGTTGTTGGTGAGGGCGGCGGCCTGGAGCCCCCGGGCGCGGATCCGCTCGACCGCCGCCAGCATCTGGGGCCGCGGCTGGGAGATCTCGCCGATGCGTTCCATCAACTCCCGCGCCGAGATCTCTTCGCCGGCGTCGCCGCAGTCCCGCTCGAAGGCGGGATAGAAGTCCTCCATCGACAGCTCGCCCCGTTCGAGCCGCGACCACGCCCCTTCCGGGTCGGAGTCGACCACGACTCCGTTGATGAAGCCGGTGCGGATGCCCAGCGCGCGTTCGTAGAGGGCGATGGCGTGGAGCGGCGATCCCAGGATCACGCCGCCCAGATCGAAGATGACGGCTCGCCGGCTCACGGGCCCTCCCGGTGACTGGGGGCCGAGAGCCTATCCCACTTTCGCCGGCCGGCTCGCCGCTCGCGCCCCGCGGCGGCGACGAGCGCGAATCATCCGGCGGGTCGCCTTCGCGCCGACAGCCTCCTGGACAGGCCGAATCCCACCAGGCCGAGGGTCAGGAGGGACGCCGTGCCGGGCTCTGGAACGGTCGTCACCGTGACCAGGTTGAGGTTCTCGAATCCCGATACGAACGAGAAGCTGTCCCCGAGGTTGCTCGACTCCGTGGTGAGGAGGTGCGTGTAGCTGGCGAGGATCATCTCGAATTCGTAGTTCGTAGCGGGCAACATTCCCGTCGGCGACCACGAAACCGTGTTGAGGTCGCTCGTGAAGAACATATCCGTGTCGGTGTCGGTGCCCAGGTCCACGAGAAACCCGCTGATCGAGCTGCCGTCACAGGCCGAGCAGTTGGTCCAGTTCACGGACTGACCCACGGGCACCACCGACTGGTGGATCGGCGACGTGATGGCAAGCATGTCCGTGACCTCGATGGGCGAGAGCGTGATCGTGAAGAAGTCGATGACCGTGCCGCCGCCAGTGCTCGGACCATCGAGGAAGTTGAGCGTGTAGGAAGCACCGCTGGGAAAGCTGGTGAACAGGTCCGTGTTGCTGGCGAAACCCGCCCTGGGGTTGATGCTCCATTCACCCGCGGACAGGCTCAGCGACACCGTTCCGGCCGAACCGGGGCTCACCAGCTCGACGGCCGCCAGGCCCGCCGAATCGTTCATGTTCACCACGATCTCGAGCTCGAAGGGATTGACGATGGGCGTGCCGTCGACGGAGTCCTGCAACCACAGCATTTCGACGGATCCGATGTCGAGCGCCCAGGCGGGCAGGGGAGCGAGGAAGATGGTGAAGGACGCGATCAGCAATCGGTGCGCGCGCACGACAGGACCGCCTTGGGCTGGTGGCGCGCGCCGTGACGGCGCGCGGGCCGTCGACTTCATCGGAGCCAATGGCGAAACCTTGAGGATTCGCGTCCGAGCGATCGCCCGTGCGCCATCCGGCGAGGCCGAGAACGCATGGGGGTCACCCGCCCCGACACAAAATGACGACGTCCGGCCAGCGCCGGTGCGTCACTCGATGTATCCGAGCTCTCGCAGCTGCTCGACGGTCTCGTGGCGGAGCGGCGCCGGCACGTCGGCGGGCATCGCCCGGTCGTAGAGCAGCGCGTGTCCGTCGCGCTTCAGCTTGGCAAACTCTCCCGGCTTCTGCGCGGCGACGTTCGTCTTCTCGAGGGGGTCGTCGGCGAGGTCGAAAAAACGATCGCCCCAGAGGAGCTTCCAGTCGCCGGTTCGCGCGGACCACAGGGGCAGATCCGACGGCAGGTCGAACGTGCTGACAGCGGGCGGCGGCGGTCCCCCGGGACGGTCGAGCGCCGCGACGAGGTCGCCGCCGGCAAAGCTCGCTGGTGGTGCGACGCCGAGCGCCGCCAGCACCGTCGGTGCCACGTCGATCCCCCGTGCCTGAACTCGCCCAACGGTTCCCGACAGGCGGGACTCCGGCAGCTTGATGACCAACGGCACCAGCAGCACTTCGTCGAAGAGGGTCTGCCCGTGCCAGCCGTACCAGTCGCGTTCGCCGAACTCCTCGCCGTGGTCGGAGGTCACGACGATCAGCGTGTCGTCGTAGAGATCGTGCTCGCGGAGGAATGCCAGCAGCCGTCCAACTGCGGCGTCCGCCGAGCGCAGCTCCGCGTCGTAGCTGCGCACGATGTGCGCGGCATCCGCGGCGTCGATCGCGTGCTCCCCGGCGTTGATCTCCTCGAGGAGCTGCACTGAAATGCGGTCTGGCAGGTCGCCCGCGTAGTCGGTCTCGAAGTACGCCAGGAACTCGTCGTCTGGCGTGTAGGGGTGGTGGATCTCGTAGCTGTGGAGGAAGACGAAGAAGGGGGAGCGCGTCTCCCGCAGCCAGGAGATGGTCCGGTCCACTCCGTGACGCAGTCGATCTTCCGGCCCGGTGAGCGTCCTGGACGTCGCCTCGTGGGATCGGGCGCTCTCGTAGACGTCGAAGCCGCGACCGAGGCCGTAGGCCGCGTCTAGCTGGATCCCGCCGTTGAACGAGGCCGTAGAGTAGCCGCGGTCCCGGAGGATCTCCGCCAGGGACGTCGCACCCGGGGTCAGGCGTGACGCGCGGGCGATCGAAGCGCCGTGATGGCGGGGCAGCAGCGAGGTGAAGATCGAGGCGTGCGAGGCGAGGGTCGTCGGAGCGTGGGCCACGCACTCTTCGAAGCGCACCGAGTCTTCGGCGAGGGCGTCGATGTGGGGGGTCGTCGGCTGCGCGTAGCCGTAAGCCCCGACATGGTCGGCCCGCAGCGTGTCGATCGAGATCAGCAGGACGTTGGCTTGCGGTCGCTGTCCGGCCGGCTCGCCGCCACACGCCACGGCGGCTGCCGCCACGCACGAGAGCGCGGCTCGCAGCATCGCCCCGGGGCGGGGATCTAACGAACGGAGGGCCAATTGGCGCACGGCGCGGGGGCGTACCGGGGCGTCAGCTCTTGCCTGCGCGGGTCTGTCCGAACAGCACCGACTTGGCCTGCTCGTCCATGCCCGCCTTCCGGATGTCCTTTCCGAGGTCGAATCCTCGGCGCAGGGCAGGGCGGGTCTTCATCTTCTCGTACCAACGACCGACGTTTGGGTAGTCGCGGAAATCGATGCCCTGGCGCTCGTGGGGGACGACCCAGGACCAGCACGCCATGTCGGCGATGGAGACGTCGCCGCAGATGTACTCGCGCTCCGCGAGCTGCCCGTCGAGCACGCTGTAGAGGCGCCTGGTCTCATTGGTGTAGCGGTCGATGGCGTATGGGATGGGTTCTGGCGCATAGATCTTGAAGTGGTGGTTCTGGCCCAGCATCGGCCCGAGCCCGCCCATCTGCCACATCAGCCACTGGAGGACGTCGCTGCGGCCGCGCAGATCCGTCGGCAGGAATCTGCCGCTCTTCTCGGCGAGGTAGATCAAGATGGCACCGGACTCGAAGATCGCGACCGGATCGCCGCCGCCCTCGGGCGCGTGATCGACGATGGCCGGCATGCGGTTGTTCGGGCTGATCGCGAGGAATTCGGGCTCGAACTGCTCGCCCCGGCCGATGTTTACGTACTTGACCTCGTAGTCGAGCTCCATCTCCTCGAGGGCGATGCTGATCTTCCAGCCGTTCGGTGTGGGCCAGTAGTACAGGTCGATCATGGGGCCTCCGTATCCAGGAGAGTGTCGATGAAGTCGCGTGCGGAGTCCAGCGCAGGCGTCAGCCCCCGCGTTGCGCCCGCACGGAGTCGATGCTGTAGATCGCGAGGGCCAGCCACACGCAGCCGAAGGTGAAGGCCTGGGCGCGGGTGAAGGGCTCGCCGTACGCCACGACGGCCAGCACGAAGGCCATGCTCGGCGCGATGTACTGGATCAGACCGATGGTCGACAGTCGCAGCCGCTTGGCTGCCCCGTTGAACAGCAGCAGCGGCGCCGCAGTGAACGGTCCCGAGCACACGATCAGGAGCTGCAGCCCCAGCGGCGCCGCGGCCATCCCGCCGTCGCCCCAGGGGCCGAACCACAGGTACACGGATCCCACGGGTGCGAGCACCAGGGCCTCGACTGTGAATCCCACGACGGGCATCACCGGCGCCAGCTTCCGCACCAGGCCATAGAGGGCGAAGCTCACAGCCAGGACGAGCGAAATCCACGGCAGCGACCCCTGGACGATCACCAGCTGGACGACTCCCGCTGCGGCGAGCCCCACCGCCACGATCTGGGCCGTGCGCAGCCGTTCGCGCAGGAAGATCGTGCCGAAGAGCACGTTGATCAGCGGGTTGATGTAGTAGCCGAGGCTGGTGTCGAGCACCCGGTTGTTCGCCACGGCCCACAGGAACACGAACCAGTTCGTACCGATCAGCGTCGCCGACAGCAGCATGGGCAGGGCGTGCCGCGGTGACCGCAGCACCCCGCGCAGCTCTCCCGCGCGGCGCGTCGCCAGCACCAACAACAGGCCCGTTCCCAACGACCACAGCACCCGGTGGGCCAGCAGCGGCGCTGGAGGCAGGCTTCCGAGGAGCTTCCAATAGGCGGGTGCGATGCCCCAGAGCCCGTAGGCACCGAGTGCGTAGAGGACGCCCAGGGGCGTCGTGTCTCGAGTGCCGGGGTCGGTCAACGGCCGCTTCCTCGTGGGCGCCGTGCGGGAACGATCGCTGCGAAGGATACTATGGGTACGGGCGGAGCGAGCGGCGAAGACGGGAGGGAGCGGGATGGGGCATGGTCGACATCGATGGGCCGTGCGTGCGTGCGCGGGAGCCTTCGCGTGCTTCGGGGTGCTGCTCGGCGCGGCGTGCGCGTTGGCGGATGCGGCGCCGGATCCGATGAACCGCGTGAGCTTCCAGGTCGAACGCACACGCGACGTGGCGAACGACTGGATTCACGCCGTCGTAGGCATCACCGCCGAGGACACCGACTCGGCGCGACTCGCCGACCACGTCAACCAGACGATGACCCGGGCGCTCTCGCGGGCGAAGGCGGCGACCAACGTGCGCGTGAAGAGCGGTGGTTACTCGACTCACCCGATCCATGAGGGTGGCAAGCTGCGTCGCTGGCGCGCGAGCCAGGACCTGATCCTCGAATCCGCGGACGTCGATCGCGTGACGAAGCTCGTCGGCGACCTCCAAAACGAGCTCCAGCTCCGCTCGATCCGCTTCGAGGTCTCGCCGGAGAAGCGCCGCTCCGCGGAGGACGCGCTGATCGCCGAGGCGCTGGCCGCTTTCCGCGCGCGCGCCGACATCATTCGCGAGAGCCTGGGCTCCCGCGGCTACGAGATCGTCCAGGTCTCCGTCGACACGCTGGGCGGGCCCCCCGTCCGGCCGATGATGATGGACGCGCGCGCCATGTCCGCGGCGGCGGCGCCGGCCCTCGAGGGCGGAAGCAGCCGCCTCGCGGTTCACGTGAGCGGGACCATCGAGCTCGAGTAGCCCGCGCGCCGACTCCGGGTCGCGGGCGCCCGGCACAGACCCCTCTCGAGGTCGAGGAGCCCCGCGGCTTCGAGAAGGGAAGTCTAGGGCGTTTCGTCGGCCGGGATGTCCTCGACCCTCAGGATCCTCCGGGCCCGGAAGACGCCGCCGAACGGGTCCGTCGCCCGCACCAGGAGGGTGTGGCTGCCGACGGGGAGCACGGCGGGCAGCGTTCCCCGCCACAGGTGGGTGGAGGGATCTGCCGGCGGCAGGGGTCGGTCGGGCTTCTCGGCGCCGGCCGCTTCTCGGCGCCGCAGCTCGACGAAGTCCGGCGACGGTCGCAGGACGCGCTGCAGCGGGGTCCAGCTGTCCTCGCGCGCGAGACGCATCTCCACCAGTGTTTGCTCGGAGCCGGCGAAGACGTTCACGAGGACCTCTCGGGGCTTCGCGGCGGATGCGGACAGGGTGTCCGGAAGGAAGACGTTCATCTGATAGTCCGCGGGCCTGCGGGCGGCCTTGTAGCGGATCTTGTAGCTGTTGCCGTCGATCGCGAGGTATGCGTAGCCGTTGGGAGTGCCGTCGCGCATCGTGGCGTGCGGGATGCCGAGCTCGTCGGCGACTCCGAGCCACCAGCTGCCCGACGTCGTGCCGGCGATCCAGTGATGGTGCGGCTCCGCAGCCGGATAGCCGTCGTCCGCACCGAAGAAGCGGTGTCCCTGCGTGTGGAGGTGCCCGGCGATCGAGAGATTGTTCGGGTGTTCCGCGAGGATCTCGAGCAGCTCGCCGCGTTGGGGGACATCGAGCCGCGGTCCGGGACCATCGAGCGGAATGTGCATCGCCACCACGACGAGGTGATCGCGAGGAACTCCGGCCAGGTAGTTTCGGACGAACGAGAGCTGGTCGTCCGACAGTCCACCCACGTAGTTCTGCGTCGTCGCCCGCTCCCCCGTCGCTCCGCCGTAGACCACGTCGTCCAGGATCACGAAGTGTACCGACGCGTACTCGAAGGCGTAGGTCCCCGGTCCGAAGACACGCTCGAACGTCTCGTCGGCGTGGGCATCGTCCTTGGCGAGGTAGTTCATGTCGTGGTTTCCGGGAACGTTGTACCAGGGGATGCCGAGCTGTCCGATCGCCGCGTTCAGCGGATCGAAGAGCGAGAGGTCGTCCCCGACGAGATCGCCGAGCGAGATGCCGAAGGCCGCGTCGGTTCCGATCAGCTCGGCCAGCACGTCGCGCGAGAACAGGTCGATCTCGTGGGTGGTGTAGGGCTGGGTGTCACCGAATACCAGGACTTCGAAGCGGTCGCGTTCCCGCTGGCGTGTGAGTGGAAAGTCCACGCTCGCGGGCAGGGGCCCCGTGGGCGGGACGCCTGGATAGCGCAGGCCTGCGGGCGAGCCGGCCGGCTTGTGGATCCGATGGAAACGCGGCAACTCGTGTTGGTTCACGGGGGTTGCGTAGCCGCAGGGCTTCACCACGAAGACGATGCTGTCGTCGGAGATCGGCAGCCGGTAGCGGCCGTGCCAGTTGGTTCGCACCACCTCCCGGCCGTTGGAGACAGCCACGCCGTGCAGCCCGAACTCCCAGCGCCCGCGCCGGCCGTCGCCGTCTCGGTCGTGGAAGACGACGCCGCGGACGGTATCCGAAGCATCTCCGCGCGGGTCGGGCGACGATCCGGCGCATCCCGCGCCCGCGAGCGCCAGCAGCAGCGCAGCCGAGACCGATCTCCAGGTGACCACGGCGGGTCGATCGCCCCTAGACGGCTGAAGCCGTCGGCCGGGCGCCCGCCGTCGACGTGGGATCGCGGGTCGCGGCATTGGCGCGCGGCAGGTAGATCGTGAAACGGGCGCTTCGGCCGCCCTCGACATCCAGAGAGAGGTCGCCGCCGCTGCGCTGGAGCAGGCGGTAGATCGACGCCACCGACATCAGGCGGCCGCCGTCGCCGCCGTTATCGAGAGGCGGGGCGGCGTCGGGCGTCTGGAACGCTTCTTCGAATCGCTCGGCGTCGATGCCGGAGTCCGCGATCTCGATCGTGAGCGTCACGTACTGGTCCGGAGCCACCGCCGGGATCAGGTTCGGGTCGCTGGCTGCGCAGTCCAGGTTGGCGGTCCTGAAGATCAGGCGTCCCCGGCCCGCCGAGGCGTCGACGGCGACGGCCGCGAGGCTCTCGACCAGCGTTCCGAGCGCGACCCGCAATAGCGCCGCGGGCCGCAGGTCCGGGGCGAGGTGGTACTCGCTGCGGATCCGAGAACCCGCCAGCTTGCGCAGGTTGGCCTCGGCGCGACGCAGCGCGGTGTTGACGTCGATGGCGCGGGGGAGGCGGGCATCGCGGCGCGGCGGTCGGGCGCCGCGCGTCACGCCAGATTCCGCGGCGCGGGCCTCACGCTCCTCCGCTGCGAAGCGCCGCTCGAGCTCGGTCCCCACCCACTGAGCCATCAGGTTCAGCAGGTCCTTGTCGGTCGCCGTGAAGCGTTGGGCGCGCGGCTTCTGGCTTCCGAAGCTCAGAGTGCCGATCACCTCCCCGTACACGGAGATCGCCGAACCGAAATACGCGCCGAAGCCGAATGCCGCGCGGTGCGCCATGGCGGGATGCGCCGGGTCGCCGACGTGTTCGAAGGCGACGGGACGGTTGGCAACGAGCGTCTCGCCGCAGTGGGTGTCGGCGAGCATGAACACGGCGCCGCGCGTGACTGGGAATCCCTCCGGCGCCCGGATCGCGATCACCTCGAAGCGTTGCTTGTGCACCCGGGAGATGATGCCCGTCTCGAGGCCGAAACATCGGCTCCCGATCTTCAGGACCGCTTCGAACTTCTCGTCGAGGCTGACGCCGGTCCGGCCCGCCAGCTCGCCGAGCAGGCGCACGGCCTCCATGCTGTCCCAGTGCAGCGACTCGGCGCCGTCGCGTTCGTCCAACGTCCGCCACAGGGCCGCGAGGACGGCGACCCCCGCCCCGCTCGCCGCCACCACCGCGAGCTCACCGAAGGTGCTGACGTCGAAGCTGAGGGGCTGGTCCCACGCGAGCCAGAGGGACACGCCCTGGTGGGCTGCGAGCAGGGCCAAACAGAGCCCGAGCAGACCGACGCGAACTTCGCCGGAGCGGAGCGTCAACGCGAACGCGCCTGCGATGCCCGCGAGGAGGATCACCAGAGCGATCAGAGGCAACGCGGCCAATCGCGAGTCTCCGAGAATTCCAGAGGAACGATGTCGTGGGGGGAAAACGCAGGGAGCGTAGCGGATTCCCGCCCGTTCGGGTAAGACACGCCCGCGGAGGTCAGCGTGAAGACCAGGCGTGTCGTCGGGCTCGGGTTGTGTGTCGTGGATCACCTCTACCGGGTCGAGGGTCTCGAGTGGTCCGGCTCGCGCCTGCGCTTCGGCGAGCGGATGGTCTCGACCGGCGGCATGATCGGCAATGCTCTCGTGCAGGTGGCGGCGCTCGACTGCGACGCGCAGCTGGTGACGGGCCTGGGAGACGATCCGGAGGGCCGTTGGCTGACCTGCGCCATGGCGCGGCACGGGGTCAAGACCGATCACGTCGTCTGCTCCGACCAGCTGAGCACGACGGTCGCCGTCGTGCTCGTGGACGTGTGCAGTGGCGAGCGGCGCTTCATCGTCCCAGATCGAAAGGCCATGGAGCGCTCGGCCCCCCGCTTCGACTTGGCGGCCATCGAGCGCGGCACGGTGCTTCTCGTCGATGGCCACTTCCCGGAGCAGGCGTTGCGGGCGGTGCGGCGCGCGCGCGAGGTCGGGGCCACGGTCGTGGGGGACTTCCACGCCCCGCGGCCAGCCGTGCGCAAGTTGCTGCCCTACGTGGACTACCCCATCGTCCCGGTCGAGTTCGCCGAGGCCTATGCCGGCCCGAATCCGAACCGTACCCTCGAGACCCTGCACGAACGCTTCGGCGGCTCCCCGATCGTGACGCGCGGAGCGGAAGGCGGGAGCTACCTGCTCGACGGCCGGATCGGCCACTACCGAGCGGCGCGCGCACAGGTCCAGGACACCACGGGCGCGGGTGATGCCTTCCACGGCGCCTTCGCCGCCGCGCTTCACCACGGCATGGAGTTCGGTCCTGCGATCCGACTGGCTGCGAAGGCAGCGGCCGTCTGCTGCACGGCGCTCGGCGCCACCACCGCGCTGCTGGGCCGCGAGGCGCTGCCGGCCCGGACGGAACGACGCTAGGAGGCCCGGGTCTCGAGCTTGTCGACGGCGTGGACCGGCGCGGCGTCGCCCTTCATGAGCGGCGCGATGGCCGCGTAGACACTGCGCTGCTGATCGACGCGCGACTGGCCCTCGAAGCGCGGAGAAACCACGCTGATCTCGAAGTGGCCCGCGCCGGTCGCACGTACCTCGAGGGCGGCGCCTGGAAGCGCGCCCTGGATCGCGTCGCGCAGCCGCTGGGCGACATCGTCCGGCTTCGACGGGGAGCTCAGGATCTGGAGCGTCATCGCGTCGCTAGCTCTGCAGGAGGATCAGGTCGAGCAGGATGTTCGTCGCCTCCTCGAGCTGGGGTGTCGCCCTCGCCGCCCAGTCCTCGCTGTCAGGCTCAGCCGACTCGCCATCTTCCTCCTCGCTGTCGGATTCGGCGTGCGCTTCCTCCTGTTGCTTCAGGATGTCCTCGAGACGGATCACACCGCCGTTGGCCTCGGCCTCTTCGAGCTTCCGGCGAATCTCCGCGAACTTCTCGTTGGCCTCGACTCGCGTCTTCGAGCGCTGCGAGAGCTTCGTCGAGCTCCTTCGTGATCTCGACGATCATGGGCGCCAGCGACCCGACGGCGGAATGGCATTCGCGTAGCTGCTGAGAAACGGCACCGTCTCCTGGTTGTCGAGGGCGTAGCGCTGCGTCTTCTCACCGAAGTCGTCGCCGTTGAGCAGCGACGGGATCATCACGTCGGACCGTACGCCGTCGTTCTGGGTCGACTTTCCGCCGGGGCGGAAGAACATCGCGGTCGTGATCTTGAGCGCCCCGCGGCCCGGAGGAAGGGACGAGACGGTCTGCACCGTGCCCTTGCCGAAGGTGTGGTCATCGCCGGTGATGACCGCGCGCTTGTAGTCCTTGAGTGCTCCGGCCAGGATTTCGGCGGCGGATGCGCTCACCCGAGACGTGTGCACCACCATCGGGCCCGAGTAGAGGATGCTCTCGTCCTCATCCGACAGGATCTGGCGATGGCCCATGCCGTCCTCGACGCCCACGATCTCGCCCTTGCGCACGAAATACCCGGAGATCGTCACGGCGTGGTCGAGCAGCCCTCCGCCGTTTCGCGAAAGGTCGAGCACCAGACCCGCTACCTTCTCGGCGTTCACCTGCCGCAGCAGGCGCGCGACGTCGTCGGTCGACTGACGTTCGTTGGGGCTCGCACCGCCGTAGAACGAGGGCAGCTCCAGGATGGCGATCTTCAGGGACTTGCCGTCGACCTCGTGCTCCTCGAAGCGCAGCTTGGCGGCCTGCTCCTCGAGGTTCACCTTGTCTCGGACGATCGTCACCGGGAAGCGCTCGGTGCGCTCTCCCTGGCGCAGCACGGTCAGCTTCACCTTGCTCCCCTTCTTGCCGCGGATCAGGCTCACGGCCTCGCGCAGGGGCATGTCGATGATGTTGACCGCTTCCCCGTCCTCTTGTGCGACGGAGATCAGCTTGTCCTTCGGCTGGAGCACGTCCATCCCCGCCGCGGCGCCGCCCGGAATGATGCGCTCGATCACGGCGTAGCCGTCGCGCTCGGAGAGGGCGACGCCGATGCCTTCGAGGGAGAGAGTCATGCTGATACGGAAGTCCTCGAGGACCTCGGCGGACAGGTAGTTCGAGTGTGGATCGAGGGATGTCGCGAAGCCGTCGAGAAAGGTCGAGTAGAGGTCGCTGTGCTCGAGCTCGGCGAAACGCTTGGTGCGCAGCTCATAGCGGTGCTTGAGCATTCGCTTCGCCTCCTCCAGGGTCTCGCCCGAGGAGACGTAGTTGGACATCTGGAAGTGGACGAGACGCCTGAGCAGGTCGTGCTGCTCCTTCCGCGTCAGCGGGCGGCCGCGCTTCTCTGGATCGAGCTGCAGCTCGACGGTGGTGTCGATCTCGTACTTCGGATCGTCGACGACCGTGCCGACGAAGGTCTCTACGTGACGCTGGCGCGCCAGGATCGACTCGTGGAGCTCCGTCAAGAAGCCGCAGTCCCCCTTCTTGAGGCGATCGAAGGAGCCCTTCAGGCCTGCGCGGATCTCGACGAGCTCGCTCTCGAGCAGCACCGTGCGCGACGGGTCGATGCGCCGGAGGTAGGTCTCGATCGTGCGCTGCTCGAGCTCGTCCCCGAAACGGTGGTGGCGGATGTGGTTCTGGAGGTAGGCCCCCATGAAGCGCGGCACCACCTCGCAGGTCAGGGAGGCGGCCGCGGCTTGACTGCCGAGGGACAGGGCCAGGGCGAGAAGCAGCGCAGCGCACGGAAGCTTCCGGGACACGCGCGGGCTCGCAACCATCATGTGGTGTATTCCATCCATGCCTTCATACCTCAGTCTAACCTCAGGCGGGTTCTTCCGCGCGTTATCGGTTCTCCGTGTCCCGAGCGGAGGGTCTCATCGATCCTAGGGGCTACGTCCCTGGGGGCGCCTCGAAACCTCCGCAGGCAGCCGAGAGCCCGCGGGCGAAGTCGATGGTGGAGCGGTCCCCGTAGGGCGGACCCACGATCTGGATCCCCACCGGGAGGCCCTCCTCGGTTCGGCCCGCCGGGGCCACGGAAGCCGGCAACCCGAGTGCACCGAAGGGGCCCATCCATGCGAACTGGTCCAGGTAGGACCGTTCCCGTCCCGCGACCATGACCGTGCGTGTGTTCATCGGCTGCCGGTGATCGTGTGGAATGGCGATGAAGGGCGAAACCGGGCAGAGCAGCAGGTCGTGTTCGCCGAAGAAGTCGGCCCAGCGTTCCCGCAGGGCCAGTCTCGCCTCGTGTGCCACGAGCCAGGCGTGGTGGGTCGCGACCGCGTCCCGCGAGAATTCCGCGAATTCGTCCTCCTCCGGGAGTGAGGTGGCGAGCTGCTCGAAGCTCGCGAACTGCGCGTCGTCCATGATCACCGTCGTGACCGGAGCGAGCAGCCGCCGATACAGCCGCAGCATCTCCGCGAGTTCGGCGGGTGGCTGCGCGCGGTCGGCCACGCGAACGCCCGCGGACCGCAGTCCCTCGACCGTGGCTTCGAGGCGCTCGCGGATCCTCGGGTCGACCGGACAGGCCGGGTCGTCCAGCCACGCGGCCACGCGGTAGTCCGCCAGGCTCCTCCGTCGGGGGCGCGGCAGCCGCAGCGTCCAGGCGCTGGCGTGCTCCGGTGCGGGGCCGGCGAGGACGTCGAGTGCCAGCTCGAGGTCGTCGGCGCTGCGCGCCATGGGGCCGATCACGTTGATGTCCGTCTGGATTCGTGAGCCGGGCAGGCCGGGAATGTGGCCGCGCTGGGACACGACACCCCAACTGGGCTTGTGGCCGAAGATGCCGCACAGGTGGGAGGGGATCCGGATCGAGCCGCCGATGTCGCTGCCGAGCTCGAGGCCTGTCAGGCCAGCGGCGGTGGCGGCTGCGGAGCCGCCGGACGATCCGCCGGGTGTGCGCGACATGTCCCAGGGGTTGTTGGTCGTTCCGAAGATCGCGTTGCTGGACTGCCAGTCCATGGCGAACTCCGGGAGGTTGGTCTTGCCGAAGAGCACGGCGCCGGCCTCCAGCAGACGTTCGACGGCGTCGGCGTCGCGGGTCGGAACGTGGTCGGCGCACGTTGTCGCACCAGAGGTGGTCCGCAGGCCGGCGGTCTCGAAGCAGTCCTTGACGGTCATCGGGAGCCCGTGGAGAGGGCCCCAGATCTCGCCGCGCCGACGCGCCGCGTCGGCGTCGTCTGCCCGTGACCGCGCGCGCTCCGGGTCGAGCGTGACGACCGCGTTGAGGGCCGGATTCAGCCGCTCGACCCGCTCCAGATAGAGATCCAGAAGCTCCCGGCTCGTCGTCTCTCCCGCATCCATCATGGCGATCAGGGCGTGGGCCGGCCGCAGGGCGAGATCGGTCATGGCTTCGTCCCCGATGGTCGTGGCCGTGAAAAGAGTCTACCGCGCGCCCGTGCCACCGTTAGAATCTCCGCTGGAGGGACCCCATGAAGATCTTGATCCGTCTGGCCGTGGCGGTGCTCGTCCTGCTGGTCGCTGTGCTCGTAGGCATCACCGTCTACATCGACGCGATCGCCAGCTCGGCCATCGAGAAGGGCGCCAGCTACGCGCTGGGGGTCGACACCAAGGTCGGGTTCGTCCACATCGCCCCGTTTCAGGGCACCTTCCGCATCGGCAGCTTCAAGATCGAGAACCCGCCCGGCTTCGAGGAGCGGTACCTGATGACCCTCGACGACGGCTTCCTCGCCGTCGATCTCGACTCGCTTCAGCGCCCGATCGTGGAAGTCCCGATGCTGACCTTCGATGACATCGCCGTCGACCTCGAGAAGGCGGGCGGGCAGACGAATTACGGCGTGATCCTGGGCAATCTCGGGCGCTTCGAGAAGTCCGGCTCCGCGCCGCCGCAGGACGCCGAGAAGCAAGGGCCCGGAAAACGCTTCATCGTCAAGGAGCTGTTGATCCGCAACATCTCGGCCCACGTCGCGCACAACGAGGCTCTCGGAGCGATCGGAGGCATCGACGTCGCGGTGCCCGAGGTGCGCCTCGTGAACGTCGGCGCGCACAACGCGAAGGGCGTCGCGATGGACGAGCTGACCAACATCATCATGAAGGCGATCTTCGCGAGCATCGCCAAGTACGGGACGAATCTTCCCGCGCTGCTCACCGGAGACCTGACGGCCCAGCTCGGCAGCCTGTCCCGGGTGCCGGTGCGGCTCGCGGGTACCACCGCCGAGACGCTCACGAAAGACATGCCGAAACCGATCGGCGACGCCGCGAAACAGCTCGGTGGCGAGGCCGGCCAGCTGCTCGAGAAGGGACTCGGCGGGCTCCTCGGCGGGAAGCAGAAGGAATGATCCCCCGGTGACGGTTGCGAGCGCCACGTTGCGCTAGTAGCGGTAGTGGTCCGGCTTGTACGGACCCTCCACCGGAACTCCGATGTACTCGGCCTGCTCGTCGGTCAGCTTCGTGAGCTTCACGCCGAGCTGGTCGAGGTGGAGCCTCGCGACCTCTTCGTCGAGCACCTTGGGCAGCACGAAGACCTCGTTCTCGTACTTGCCGGAGTTTTCGTGGAGCTCGATCTGCGCGAGCACCTGGTTGGCGAAGGACGCCGACATCACGAAGCTCGGGTGTCCCGTGGCGCACCCCAGGTTGAGCAGGCGGCCTTCTGCCAGAACCAACACGCTGTGCCCGTCCGGGAAGATCCACTCGTCGTACTGGGGCTTGATGTTGACGGTCTTGATGCCGTCGACCTTCTTCAAACCGGCCATGTCGATCTCGTTGTCGAAGTGGCCGATGTTTCCGACGATGGCCTTGTCCT
>JBHHVG010000011.1:0-17586 GCA_046754165.1 Myxococcota bacterium | reverse complement strand
CGCCCGCTGTCTTTCGCAGCAGATGTCGCCGCTGGTAATGCCGCGATTCCAACCGGAGCTGACGATGGGACTCGAACCCGCAACCTGCTGATTACAAATCAGCTGCTCTACCAATTGAGCTACGTCAGCCTGGAGAATCGACGCGAAACTATACGCCGACCCCCCCGGCGCGGCAATGCACGATGCACAAAATCGCCCCTATTTATAAGGGACTTAGGCAGAAGTTGCCAACCGCGACCGGCGCCGGAACTCAAAGAGCACGACCGCCGCGGCCGCCGAGACGTTGAGGGAATCGACCCGCCCGGCCATGGGGATTCGGACCCGGTGATCGAGGACCTGGCCGACCCCCCGCCGCAGGCCCCGGCCCTCGGCACCGAGAACGATCACGCGGTCGCCGGCGAGCAGCCGGTCCGGCAGGTCGTAGAGGCCGTCCCCGGCCTCCGGATCGCTGCCGAACGCCCAGAATCCCCCCTTCTTCAGGTCATTGAGCGCCCGCGGCAGATTCGGGACCCGGGCCACCGGCAGCCATTCGATGGCGCCGGCGCTGGCGCGGGCCACCGCGGCGCTGAGGGGTGGCGAGCGGCGGCGGGTCAGGATCAGACCGGCGACCCCGGCCGCCTCCGCGACCCGGACGATGGCACCCAGATTCTGTGGGTCTTCGACCCCGTCCAGCGCGACCAGCGTACGAGGCGCGGCCCCGGCCCTCGCCAGCTCGGCCAGCCCGAACTCCGGCAGCGGCCCGGCGAACAGCTCGAGCCCCTGGGCCGAGCGCTCGCCGGGCCCCTCGCGGCCGAGGGTGTCTGCGGGCACCTGCCGCACCCGCACGCCGGCGTTGCGGGCGAGATCGAGGAGCTCCGCCAGCTCGGGACGATCGGCCGGGGCCGCGATCCGCAGCTCGCTCAGCGGACGGCGCCCGGCGCGCAGGGCCTCCCGCACCGGGTGCCACCCGCGCAGCGGTTCGGCATCGCGGCCCGAGCGCCGGCGGTCAGGCCTGCCGCGGGCCAAGCGCAGCCTCGATCTCGGCGACGATGCGCCGGGCCGCCGCGGCCGGATCGGCGGCGGTCAGTACCGGCCGCCCGACGACGAGCACGTCCGAGCCGGAAGCGATGGCGTCGCCGGCGCTGGCGGCGCGGGCCTGGTCGTCGCGGAGCCAGTCCGCCGGGCGAATCCCCGGCGTGACGATGCGCAGCGCATCTCCGGCCCGCCGCCGCACGGCGGCCGCCTCGTGCGAAGACGCGACCACTCCGTCGAGCCCGGCGACGACGGCGAGGTCCACGAGCCGCGCCACCTGATCGTCGACGGTCGCGTCGACCCCAACCTCCTCGAGGGCCGAAGACGAGAAGCTCGTCAGAACCGTGACCGCGAGCAGCAGCGGCGGCGAGACGCCCGTCTCGGCAGCCACGGCGTCGGCGGATTCGCGCGCAGCGGACAGCATGGCGCTGCCGCCGCCGCCGTGGAGCGTCATCATCGACACCCCGTGGCGCGCGGCAGCGGCCACGGTCCGCGCGACGGTGTTGGGAATGTCGTGGAGCTTGGTGTCGAGGAAGACCTTCGCCGCGCGTCCCGCGGCCACGAGCGCGGCGGGGCCCGCGGCGGTGAAGAGCTCGCCTCCAACCTTGAGCCAGCCCGGGACGCCGGCCAGGGAATCGATCAGGGCCTCTGCGCGGGCCAGGTCGGGTACGTCGAGCGCCACCGCGAGCCGGTCACGGGCGGATTCGGTTCGGCTCATCGCGGCCGATTCTACCCCGGATCGCGCGGCGCCGCGGACGGGCCGGGGGCTCAGAGCTTGGCGCGGAGCGGGGCGGTGCTCTCGAGGAAGTCCTCGGGATCCGGGATCTTGGGGTGGTTCAGCAGCTCGAACTCCACGTAGGAAATGAGCTCACCGAGCGCGAGCCGAACCTCGCGCTCGCGCTCGCCCGGGAAGCGGAGTGCGCGGGCAATCATCTCCTGCGGGTCGATGGCGCCGCCTGCACCGATGCGCAGCCCGGAGAACAGCTCGGGATAGCGCTGGGACGCCTCCTCGACGACGCGCGTCAGGCGCTCGCGGATGCCTTTGGCGCTCTCGACGGCGATGATCGGCATCACGATCTCGGCGATCAGCTTGAGGTGATCGAGGATGCAGGAGCGGATCGCCTCGTCCGCGCTGGGCGGCGCCGTGGTCGGCGCGCCGTCGTTGCACGGCATGACGCGACGCGAGATGCTCACTGCCCCGACGAGGCTCAGGTGCCGCAACGTGCGGGCGCCGGCCAGCGGCTCGACGCCTGCGTCGCGGCAGGCGTCGGCGAAGCTGCGCCCGTCTCCGAGCAGCTCGAACAGCAATCGTTCGGTGCCGCTCAGGTTCGTCGCGGCGAAGTCCTCCTGTTGGATGCGCACCTTCGGGTCTTCCAGCATCGCCAGGAAGCGAATCAGCTCGTCGCGACGGCGAAGGCCTTCTTCGACCAGGCGCCGCGTCGGAAGGGACAGACGCACCACGTTGTTCGGTCGGACTTCGCCCTCCCAGAAGAGGACGCAGCCCGCGTCGTAGGAGAACAGCGAGCGGACGATCTCCTCGATCTGTAGCTTGACGCCGTTCCACAGCTCGCCGGGCGTCAGGAAGCCCCTCTCGACGAGAACCTTGCCATAGTGCTCCGGTGGCTGGTAGGCGGTGCGCGCCACCTCGAACTGCTCGGACGTGATGAGGCCAGCGCGCAGCAGGCAGTTCCCGAGGCGATCGAAGGTCTGGTTCGACGCGGCGAAGACGACCTCGCCGCGGTGCAGGAAGACCGACTTCTCGTGCTCGCCGTCTTCGAAGTACAGAAAGCCCGACTTGCCGGATGAGTGAAGCAGGTGCAACACGTCCGCCAACGGGAACGCGCCGACGTCCGCGTTGAACACGAGCTCTCGATCCCATGGGAATGCCACAGAGTCATCGCTGCGGACGCGCTCGATCACGATGGTGCGGCGGCGGTGGTCGAGAACGCGGATCGTCTCGTCGTGCCCGACGCCCAATACGGCGCGTTGTTCGTCCGACAGATCCATCTTTCTCACACTCATCCCCGAGCCGCCGGCGACCGGCCTGCGGCCGCTCTGCGGGTATCCGCAGCACCACTGCGCAGATTCCCCTGCAATTCTTCGACCCTTGCGGGAAGCCGCTTGAGCGCGCGAACGCGGGGTTCCGCAGCAGCCGATCCCCCCCTGCGGAGGGGTCCCACCACACCCCTGTGCAAGTTTTCCTCAAGCCGCGCCGGGGCGGTTGCCGATGAATTGCGCATGCATGAGGGGGACACCATGTCACGACCAGGCGAGAGCAATCGCAACCGGCGCCGCTATCAGCGGGTCGACACCGACATTTCGGTTCGCATCTCCACGATCGAGCCCGAACGCGACCCGTGGACCGGGAGACCGTTCTTCCGCGCGACCCAGGAGGAGTGCGGAAACCTCTCCCGCGGCGGCGCCTACGTGAAGACCGCCGAGCCGCTCGATCCAGGGCGTCGCCTCCTCGTCGAGGTCCACCTGCCAAGCGGCAGGCTCCTGGAAGCCATCGGCCGCGTCGCCTGGACGAAGCGCATCATGTCGCCCCATGCCCGCGATTCAGAATCGGGAATCGGGATCGAGTTCATCGGTGGTGCGGCGGAACAGTTCGCAGCCCTCGAGGACTACGTCGATGCGAAGGAGAGCAGTGGCGCTTCGAACGAGCGTTGAACCCCCGCTGCGCGCGAGAAAGGCGGAATCCTGCTTGATGCGGATCCGAGATTCCCGGTATGCTTTCGGCCTCGATGAAGCCGCACGGCACGTACAAGATCCCGCGCAGAAAGCCGACGGACGAGCCGGGTCTCCGGCCGATTCCCGGCGCGCCGGGCATCGCCTACGACCCGTTGACGGACCCGGTGTTGGGCTCCGCGCCGCGCCTGCAACGCATCCTGATATCGCTTCGCAACGAGATCATCGAGGGTGGCGGCGGCGTGAACATTCGCGTCCGCCAGATCTTCCGGGAGCCGCGCGAGATCTTCCGTCTCGAACTCGAGCTGCCCGAGCTCGGATACCAACGCACCACCCTGCTCGACCGCGACGCACTGGAGGAACTGCTCGAGTCCGACGCGGTGAGAGAAATCGTCCACGCTTCGGCGTTGGGTCAATAGCGAGCGCGCGGCGAGACAGCGATCCAACCCGTCGTGCGGTGGAGGTGGTGCCCGGGGCAGGATTCGAACCTGCACGGCCGATGGCCAAGCGATTTTAAGTCGCCTGCGTCTACCCTTTTCGCCACCCGGGCTGCAAACGCCACGAAGTCTAACAATCACCGCCTGGGATGGGGAGCCGACCTCGGTGTTTCACGGCAAGAAGATCGTCGTCGTCATGCCGGCCTACAACGCCGCCAAGACGATCGAGAAGACCTATCGGGAGATTCCGATGGATCTCGTCGACGACGTCGTCGTCACCGACGACGCGAGCTCGGACGAAACCGTCGAGGTCGCCCGGCAACTCGGCCTGCACACGCTCGTTCACGGAACCAATCTCGGTTACGGCGGCAACCAGAAGACCTGCTACACGGAGGCCCTTCGGATCGGCGCGGACGTCACCGTGATGCTCCACCCCGACTACCAATACACGCCCGCGCTGCTGCCGGCGATGATCGGCTTGATCACCGATGGTCCCTTCGACGCGGTGCTCGGCTCTCGCGTGCTCGGCGGACGCGCATTGGCCGGCGGCATGCCGATGTACAAGTACATCGCCAACCGCGGGCTCACGGCTGCCCAGAACCTCCTGTGCGGTGCAAAGCTCTCCGAGTACCACACCGGCTACCGCGCCTTCTCCCGCGAGGTGCTCGAGTCGCTGCCGCTGCTCGAGAACTCCGATGATTTCGTCTTCGACAACCAGATGCTCGCCCAGATCCTCCTCGCCGGCTTCGAGATCGGAGAGGTCAGCTGCCCGGCGGCCTATTTCGAAGAGGCGTCGTCCATCAACTTCCGGCGCTCGGTGAAGTACGGCCTCGGCGTGCTCACGACGTCCGTCCAGGCCTTCCTCCACCGCCGCGGCCTGGCCCGCATCCGGATCTTCGACCCCAACGGACGCCACCTGGCTCCCGACGCGGCGCGGGAGAACAGGTCTCTCGCCGCGCCGTCCTGAACCGGAGGGAGCGGACTCGTGGACATCTACACCGCGTCTCGCCGCATCTCGCAGACCCACACCCTCTGCGGCAACACGCTCGGAATCGGGCAGTACGGCGTCATCGGCGAGGGCAATACCTGCGCGCTGGTCGGCATCGACGGCTCCATCGACTGGTTGTGCCTGCCGACCTTCGACTCACCGAGCGCCTTCGGCGCCATCCTCGACGAGACGAAGGGCGGCCGATTCCGGGTCTGCCCAGCCGCGCGGGGCTACGAGAGTCTCCAGGCCTACGACGACGCGACCAATGTCCTCCAGACGCTCTTCCGCGTTCACGGAAAGGGATCGGTGGTGCTGACGGACTACATGCCGTGGAACGGAGATCCCCGTTCCTCGGTGAACGAGCTCCACCGCATGCTCGAATGCCGCGATGGAGAGCTGGAGATCGACGTCACCTTCGATCCGCGCTTCGACTACGCGCGCGGCGAGACGAAGATCGAGTTCTGTGACGAGGGACTGATCGCCGAGGGCCACGATGGCGAACGACTCACGCTCTCGGTGAGTGGCGATGTGCGGTTCTCCCCGCGGCCGGAGGGCGGTGTCTCGGCGCAGGTCAGCGTGAGGGCCGGCCAGCGCTTGTGGTTGATCCTGAGCTGGCAGTCGCGACGACCAGAGAAGATCGCCGCCCATCGGCCCTTCGACCACCTGCGCGCCACCCGCCGCTACTGGCGTGGCTGGGCCGGGCGCATGGAGTACGACGGCCCTTGGCGACACGACGTGCTGCGCTCGGCGCTGGTTCTCAAGCTGCTCCAGTACGCGCCGAGCGGCGCGATGGTCGCGGCACCCACGACGAGCCTTCCGGTGGTTCCCGGCGGCGAGCGCAACTGGGACTACCGCTTCTCCTGGATCCGAGACAGCGCCATGGCCGTGCGCGCCATGAACCTCATCGGTTATCCCGAGGAGGCGGTGGACTTCTTTCGCTTCGTGCGGGATACCATCGTCAAGCGCGATCGGCTCGACCTGATGGTGACGATTCACGGCGAGTCGATCCCGGACGAGGCCTTGCTTCCGCACCTGTCGGGCCACATGGGCGCCCACCCGGTGCGCGTCGGGAACGAGGCCCGCGAGCAGATCCAGCTCGACATCATCGGCCCGCTCCTGGACGCTGCCTACCTGCACGAGCAGTCCGGCGGCAGCGTCAGCCTGGCGTTCTGGCAGGAGCTCCGGAAGCTCGTCAACCGGGTGGTCGAGCACGCGGACACGGCGGACCACGGCATCTGGGAGCCGCGGGGCGAGCGGGCCCACAACGTGCACTCGAAGCTGATGATCTGGGTCGCCCTGGACCGGGCGCTGGCGCTGGCGCCCCTGTTCGGTGGAGACCGCTACGAGAAGACGTGGTTCGCGGCGCGCGATCGCCTCGCGGCGCAGATCCTCGACCGCGGCTACGACCGCAGGACCGGGACCTTCACCGGCCGTTACGGCGAGGCCGGCGTCGACGCGACCCTGCTGCTGCTGCCGATCTACGGGCTGCTCCACCCCACCGATCCGCGCATCGAGCGAACCACCAAACGCGTGATCGCCGAGCTCAGCGCCGGCAGGTTCATCCGGCGTTACGTCGGCGACGACGGCATCGGTGTCGACGAAGGCGCCTTCGTGCTGTGCGGATTCTGGCTGTCCGAGGCCTTGGCCCTTACCGGCCGGCTCGACGAGGCGCTGGAGGTGTTCGACAACCACCTCTCCGCCGCCAACCACCTCGGCCTGCTGGCCGAAGAAGTAGACCCAGCCACCGCAGCGCACCTGGGAAATTCCCCGCAGGCCTTCAGCCATCTCGGCCTGATCCAGGCGGCGTCGCGCCTCGACCTGGCGCTGAGGCTGCGCGACGAGGGCATCAGCGACCCGCCCTACCTTCCTTCGGACTTTCCGCACATCCGCTGAGCGTCAGGCGACGTCGTCGCTGCCCGGATCGAAAAACATCTGGAGGAACTGAGCGAAGTGGCGGCAGGCATCGGTGGACGTGAAGATTCCGGCGAGCTTGCCGCGCTTCACGACCAGCGCCGACCCGATGTGGCGCGCCGCCATCTCCCGCAACACGTGATCGACGGGCTCGGACAACTCGACCACGTAGGCGTCGCGCACGGATACGTCACGCACCGTGAGCGCCGCACGCTCCGCGGCGTCCGGCGTGGCGTTCTCGACGAGGGCGATGTCGCGCGCCGTGATGACACCGATGAGCGCGTCGCCGTCCGTGACCGGCAGGTGGCGAATGTCACGAGACAGCATCAGCTCGCGGGCGCGGACGAGGGGGTCCTCGACCTGAACCTGCCACGGGAACGGCGTCATCACCGCCTTGATCGACGGAATCCGCTCGGGCTTCCTTGCGCTCACGTCGGAATGCCCTCCACCCTGCCGCTTCCGGCTGCTAGCTGCCCCGTTCCACCTCATCGTACGCCCAATCGAGCCAGGGCAGAAGCGCTTGGATGTCGTCGCTCTCCACGGTAGCCCCGCCCCAGACGCGCAAGCCCGGCGGAGCGTCGCGATAGGAGCCGATATCGTAGGCGACGTTCTCCTCGGCCAGCAGGTTCACCACGCGCTTGGCGGCGGCGGCGCGGTCCTCTTCCGACAGCCCCAAGAACCACGGATCCACGATCTGGAGACAGATCGACGTGCACGACCGCAGCTCCGGACGGGCGGCAAGGAAATCCACCCAGCCGACGCCGTCGACCCAGCGGGCGATGCTCGCGAGGTTCGCTTCCGAACGCTCCTGCGCCACCTTGCGGCCGCCGATCTCCTCGAGCCACGCCAGCGAGTCGAGGGCGTCCTCGACGCACAGCAGCGACGGCGTGTTGATGGTCTCGCCTCGGAAGATCCCCTCGATCAGCTTGCCGCCCTTGGTGAGGCGAAAGATCTTCGGCAGGGGCCAGGGCGGCGCGTAGCTCTCGAGGCGTTCGACCGCCCGCGGCGACAGGGCGAGCATGCCGTGGGCGCCCTCCCCTCCCAACACCTTCTGCCAGGACCAGGTGACGACGTCGAGCTTCTCCCAGGGCAGCTCCATGGCGAACACCGCGGAAGTGGCGTCGCAGATCGTGAGACCCTCGCGATCGTCGGAGATCCAAGAGCCGTCTGGAACCCGCACGCCCGAGGTCGTTCCGTTCCAGGGGAAGACCACGTCGTTCCCGAAGTCGACCTGGGACAGGTCCGGCAGCGCGCCGTAGTCCGCAACCAGGCTGCGGGCTCCGTCCAGCTTCAGCTGCTTCGTGACGTCGGTGACCCAGCCGGAGCCAAAGCTCTCCCACGCGAGCAGGTCGACACCGCGCGCGCCGAGCAGGGACCACAGGGCCATCTCGACCGCGCCGGTGTCCGAGGCCGGAACGATGCCCAGACGGTAGTCGTCCGGAATTCCCAGCAGCTGGCGCGAGCGGTCGATGACGGCCGCGAGCTTCTGCTTGCCGAGCCTGGCGCGGTGCGAACGGCCGACCGCCGCGTCCCGCAAGACGTCGGTAGACCAGCCCGGGCGTTTCGCACAGGGACCGGAGGAGAAGTGGGGGCACCGGGGCCGGGTCGTCGGCTTCATCGGAAGGCCTTTCGGGTGGATGAGCCGCGCAGTCTATCGACGCTGGACGCCCGAGGCCATGCCGCGCACTCGGCCGCTGCCGGATTCATCCCGGAGCTGTGCGGACACCGGAGCCGACAGAGCGCCTCGAACGAAGAACCTCGGGGAGTTGCACACGCGGGAAGCGGCAGCGAACCGGCAACGACGCGCGTTCAAGTGGCTCTCGTACATCGCCGAAAACGAGTAGGTCGGTCGCCGGTGGCCGACCAGGCTCCTGCGAGGCGCCGTGGCAGCCAGTCGAAGCTCGCGCCCGGCGGTTCCTTGCGCGCACTCGACGGAGAATCAACGAACCGAGGGCCGGGAGGTCGGCTTGAATCGGGAAGGCACGCAGGTGCGGCGACGACTCCCGTCCACTTCGAGAAGCGCACTGACCCACTGGCTCGTGGGCCTGGCGGCCACTCTGTTGCTCACCGCGTCCGCCGCAGCCGTCATCATCGAAACCGGCGACGGCACTGGCAACACGTCGGCGCCCGTCGGCGACGATCCGGGCTTCGGCTACGTCGGTGTGGCCGGCGGCGCGACGGGTGTCTACCTGCGCAACGGCTGGGTGCTCACCGCCAACCACGTCGCGACCGGCGGTACCTTCCTGCTCGACGGCGTGCAGTACACAGAGATCCCCGGCTCGGCGACCCGCATCAGCAACGGCGACGGCACCTGGGCCGACCTCAAGGTGTTCCAACTGAGCGTCGATCCGGGCCTGCCGGCGCTCGCGATCCGCGACAACCCCGCACTCCCGAGTGGCGTGGTCTACATGATCGGGCGCGGCACCGACCGCGGAGCGAGCACGGATTCCGACGACCCGACGGTGTGGACGAATCCGCCGCCGCCGCTGCCGAGCCCGCCCATCGAGGGTTTCAAGTGGGCGGGGACGCGAACGGTCCGCTGGGGGACGAACATCGTAGAAGGCGAGTACCCCTACGCGTCCCTCGGCACCTACAACATCTACACCACCTTCGACCCGCCTCCGGACACCAGCGATGAATCACAGGGCGCCAACGGCGACTCCGGTGGCGCGGTCTTCGCCGTGGACGAGGGCGTCTGGGAGCTGGCGGGCATCATGTTGTACGTCGCGAACTACCCGGGACAATTTGGAAACACCAGTTCGCTGTACGCCAACGACACCATCTCCGCGGATCTCTCCTACTACCGCCAGGAGATCCTCGCCGCGACGGCCGTCCCAGAGCCCTCCGGGCGCCTGATGCTCGCTGCCGGCGCGGTCTTTCTGGCCGTGATCGGGCGCGGCCGCATCCGCCCCTGATCCGGACTGCCCGGAGACCGGCGCGGCCATCTCGCGCCACGCCGCCACCCCCTCGAAATAGCGGGGGCGCAAGCGCACCCCCCGGCTGGATCACGGCGGGCGGAGGCGTGGGGCCGATTGGAGGCGGCGCCCGGATTCGAACCGGGGATCAGGGATTTGCAGTCCCATGCCTTACCACTTGGCCACGCCGCCGAACGGCGGGGGCACCGGGATCGGCGCCCTCGACCGACTCTGGTTACCGCGCCCCCGGCCTTCCGTCAAACCCGCGGCCCGGCGGCGGAATCCGGTCTTCACGCGACCGGCGCAGACGACGAATAGCTGATAGGGTTGGCGCCCGTGAAATGGCTCCTGCTCTTCCTGGGCGGCGGGATCGGCGCGTCGCTGCGGTTTGCGCTCGCGACCTTCGTCGACGAGCGGGCTCCTGAAACCTTCCCCTGGGGCACCTTCGCGGTAAACGCCGCCGGTTGCTTCGCCATCGGGTTGCTCGCGACCTTCTCCGACGAGCACCACTGGCTCTCGCCCGGCGCCCGGCTGTTCCTGGTGGCCGGACTCCTGGGCGGCTTCACGACCTTCTCCACCTACGGATTCGAGACCTGGCAGCTGATCGAGGACGGCGCCGCCGCGGGCGCATTGGCCTACGCGGTCGGCAGCGTCGCCGTGGGGCTGGTCGCCGTCGTCTTCGGCGCGCTGATCGCGCGACAGCTCGGCTGAACCGCTAGAGGTCCGGCAGCGGCTGCCGCGTACCCGCCATGCACAGCACCGGACTGCCCGCGCCGTCCTCCACGGCGTTGAGGAGTTCCGCCTGGGCCGCGTGGTGGAAGCGGGCGAGCAGACCTTCGGGTACAAGCGCGCGCTTCACACGGCAGAGCAGCGCGCCGTCGCGCCCAGAGGAGTGAAGCGAGGCGACGTCGAGCACCTCCTCGCTGTGATCCGACAACGAGAGCGCGCCGGTTTCCGGGTCGAAGCTGCGCACGAAGAACCCCGCCTCTTCCACCTCGATCTCGCCGCGAAAGCGCTGCACCTGCACGACGAACTTTCCCTCGACCGGCAGGTAGCGAACCGAGCGATCGAACAGGCTGCGCAGCTTGCAATTCCGAACCGGCTCGCTCTCGTGGCTCCAGTGGCCGTCGTGGTGCAGCACCAAGCCGAACGGCGCGAGCGGCGGTCCGGGCCCCGGGGCCGTGGCGTCCACGCCGCCCGACTCCGCCGCCCACGGCCCACCCTCGGCGGAGCCGTCGGGGCTCACCGGTCGCACTCGCCGCCGATCATGTTGATGAAGTCGAAGGTGGGAATCACGTCGGCGAGCAGCGCGCCCTCGAGCATGCGGCTCATGGGCGCGAGGTTGATGAAGCTCGGCGGCCGGCAGCGCACCTTGACCGGAACCGCCGTGCCGTCGGAGACGACGTAGAAGCCGAGCTCGCCGTTGGCCGATTCGATGGCCTGGTAGGCCTCGCCGGCCGGTACCCGCGGCCCTTCGGTCACGGACTTGAAGTGCTGGATCATCTCCTCCATGCGCTCGAAGACCTTGCTCTTGGCAGGCCAGCGCACGCGCGGATCGAGCACGTCGACGGGGCCGGGGCCGATCCGCTGGAGCGCGTCCAGGCACTGCAGGACGATGCGCAGACTCTGATGCATCTCCTCGACGCAAACGAGGTAGCGGTCGTAGTTGTCGCCGACCTCTCCGATCGGCACGTCGAAGTCGAGCTGGTCGTACACCAGGTAGGGCGCGTCCTTGCGCAGGTCGAGGGGCTCACCCGTCGAGCGGAGGATCGGCCCCGTGACGGCGTAGCGCAGGCACTCCTCCCGGGAGATCACTCCGGTGTGCCTCAGGCGGTCCACGAAGATGCGGTTGCGGGTGATCACCCGGTCGAAGTCACGCAACAGGCTGTGGATCCTGGCGACGTACTCGCGGCAGATGCCGGGGAAGTCTGGGGGCATGTCGTGCTTCACGCCGCCGATGCGGACGAAGTTCGACGTGACCCGCGCGCCGCAGAGCATCTCCTGGAGGTCCCACACCAGCTCGCGGGCCTCGATGCCGTAGAGGAAAGGCGTCATGGCCGCGAGCTCGAGGCACGCTGCGCCGCAGCGGGTGAGGTGATCACCGACGCGCGAGAGCTCTCCGGCCAGCACGCGCAGCCACTGGCAACGCTCGGGCGTCTGGAGGTCGAGCAGCTTCTCGACCGAGAGGCAGAAGCCCAGATTCGCGAGGATCGCCGAGTTGTAGTTGAGGCGATCCGTGTAGGGCACCGCCTGATACCAGCTGCCGCTCTCGCACTCCTTTTCGAAGCCCCGGTGCAGGTAGCCCACCTGCACGTCGAGGCGGACGATGGTCTCGCCGTCGAGTTCGATCATGAACTTGACGGTGCCGTGGGTGGCCGGATGCGATGGACCCATGTGGAGCAACTGGTGCTCGGTGTGGAGCGTGCGCTCGAAGTCGTCCTCAATGGTTGCGGCGGCGCGACCGCTGGCGGACTCGGACACGGCGTCAGTTCCTCGGCCCGACCAGCGGCTGGCGTCGCTCCTTTGGGTAGTCCTTGCGCAGCGGGTGTCCCTCGAAGGCGTCGTAGAGCAGGATGCGGCGCAGATCGGGGTGCCCATCGAAGCAGATGCCGTAGAGGTCGAAGACCTCGCGCTCCATCCAGTCCGCGGAGGCGTACACCCCGACGGCGCTGGCGATCACCGCGTCGTCCTCAGGAACCCGGGCCTTCAGGCGCAGGCGGTGCTTCCGCTTCAGCGAGTAGAGATGGTATACGACCTCGAAACGGGGTTCCTCACCGAGGTAGTCGACGGCGGTGAGGTCCGTCAGCATCTCGAAGGCGCAGCCGGGGTCGTCGCGCAGGAAGCGCAACAACGCCACCACGGACTCCCGCGCGACCACCGCCGTCGCGTCTCCGTGCTGCGCGTGGGTCGCGACCACGTCGCCTCCCCGCGCGGCCAGCAGACGGGCCAGTGCCGGACTGCCGAAGGCCTCCATCAATCCGGGTCCGGTGCCGATCGCGGAGCGTGTTCGCGGCCGTACTCGCCGCGCAAGAACTCGAGGCGCCGCTCGAGCAGGGCTTCCGGAACCAGCAACTGCTGCATGTCGAAGATCATGGAAACCCGGTCGTACTCGGCGATCTCGACCTCCCGGCTCATGACGATGGCCTCCTCGGGGCAGGCCTCCTCACACAGGCCGCAGAACATGCAGCGGGACATGTCGATCTCGAAGGCCTGCGGGGCGCGCTCGACGCGCGATGCTTCGATTTCGCCGGGGACGATGCTGATGCAGTCGGTCGGACAGGCGAATTCGCACAACCCACAGGCGACGCAGCGCGGCCGTCCGTCCGGCAGCGCAACCAGCACCGGCATGCCGCGGAAGGCGTCCGGATAGTCCAGGCGTTCTTCCGGGTACTGCACGACGAAATCCGTGCGGTTCTTGCCGGTCACGAAACCGCGCAGATTGCGAAAGAAGTGGCCACTCGTGACGAGCAGGCCCTTCACGATCATCGGCAGATAGAGGCGTTCGAGCGGGCCGAGCTTCTCGTTGCGCTTGACCGTGACCACCTGGCCGGGCATGGGGCCAAGATAGACGATCACGAACGTTTGGCGATGGCTCGGCCACCGCTGTGTGGCGGCGGCGGCGGGCTAGACGACCGGCTTCTCGACGACGGGCCGCGCGATCTCCCCGATCTCGCGGTGACGACCGTCAGCCGGAACCCGCTCCAACTGCACGCGGGCCTGAAGCTTCAGGACACCATCGAGGACGGCCTCCGGCCGGGGCGGACAGCCGGGGATGTAGACGTCCACCGGGATGATCGTATCGATGCCCTGGACCGTGGCGTAGTTGTTGTAGGGCCCGCCCGAGCAGGTGCAGGCACCGAACGCGATCACCCACTTGGGCTCGGCCATCTGGTCGTAGACCTTCTTGAGAATCGGCGCCTGCCGGTGGCTGATGGTGCCGACCACCATCAGCAGGTCGGCCTGGCGTGGCGAGAAGCGCGGCAGCGCGCATCCAAAGCGGTCGAGATCGTAGCGCGGACCCGCAACCGACATGAATTCCATGCCGCAGCAGGCGGTCACGAAGGGGTAGAGGAACATCGAGTACTTGCGGCCCCAACCCAGGACCGCTTCGACCTTCGACGTCATGAAGGAGTCGCCGCCCTGGCGCAAGAACTCGACAGCGTGGTGACCGCGCGATCTCGCGTCGCTCTCGCGTTCCGGCGCGGCGATCCGCGTCACACCGGTCTGGGAAGTATCCATTCCCCGCCTCGCTCGGTCGGATCATAGCGGCTCTGTTACCCTCCGCCCGGTCATGCAGCGCGCGCAAGCGACCCAGGACGACCGCGCGTCTGCGGTGGCGGCACCGCCGCACCGCACGGCCCTCGCCTGGGCGGTCCATCTCTTCACAGCCAGCGGTGCGGTCGTCGGCACGCTGGCACTCATCGACATCGGCGAGGGCAACCTGACCGGGGCTGCACTCCTGATGATGGCAGCCTTCGCCATCGACGCGGCGGACGGTGCCCTGGCGCGGGCCGTGGGCGTCTCGCAACTGCTGCCGCAGATCGACGGGCGGCGCCTCGACGACCTGGTGGACTTCCTCAATTACGTGGTCGTGCCGACCGCCTTCATGATCGCGGCAGGCACCCTGCCCCACTGGAGCTTCGCGGCGCTCCCGGTGCTCTCGAGCTGCTACGGCTTCGCCCAGACCGCGGCGAAGACCGAGGACGACTTCTTTCTCGGCTTTCCCTCGCTGTGGAATCTGGTGGCGATCTATGCCTGGGGCTTCGGCTTGTCGCCCACGACCGGCGTACTCTGGGTCGTCTTCCTGTCCGCGATGGTCTTCGTGCCGCTCAAGTACGCCTACCCCAGCAAGCTGAAGGTGCTGCGCACGGTGACCGTCGGCCTCGGCGTCCTGTGGGGCTGCGCCGTGTCGCTGTGGATCGGTCTGCAGGACCGGGTCGGCGACGTCCCACTGCTCGAGATCAGTCTCGTCTATCCCGCCTACTACTTCGCCCTCTCCTTCTGGCTGGGCGGCCTGCATCGGAAGGTCCGGTGAGCCGCACCGGCGTCCTGCTCGTCAACCTCGGAACCCCCGCCTCGCCGTCGGTCCGCGACGTGCGGCGCTACCTGCGGGAGTTCCTGGGCGATCCGTACGTGATCGACCTTCCCGCACCCGCTCGCTGGCTGCTGCTGAACGCAGTCATCCTGCCGACTCGACCGCGCGCGAGCGCCGTCGCCTACCAGAAGGTGTGGACTCCGGAAGGCTCGCCACTGCTCGTGCACGGGCGCGCGCTGTGCAGCGCGGTGAGCGACGCGCTCGGCGGAGACTTCGCCGTGGAACTCGCCATGCGCTACGGGGAGCCAGCCATCGACGGCGCGGTAGCGCGGCTGGCCGCAGCCGGGGTCTGCCGCTGGGTCGTGGTGCCGCTGTTTCCCCAGTATTCCACCGCGGCGACCCGGTCGGCGATCGATGCCGTGGAGCGCGCGCTCGCGAAGCGGCGAGACGCGCCCGTCGACGTCGTCCGCGACTTCTTCGCGGACCCGGGCTTCGTCGCCGCCTGGGAGACCGTGGCGCGACCGCGCCTCGACGCCTTTCGGCCGGAGCACGTGCTCTTCAGCTTTCACGGCCTGCCCGAACGCCAGCTGCGCGCCAGCGGCGCCCACTGCCTGGCGTCCCCCGGCTGCTGCGATGCCGTGGGAGAGGTCAACCGCAGTTGCTACCGGGCCCAGTGCCTCGCCACGGCGCGCGCCCTCGCCCGGGCGCTCGCGCTCGGCCCGGAGGACCATTCGGTGTCGTTCCAGTCGCGGCTGGGCCGGACGCGCTGGATCCAGCCCTACACGGACCAGCTGCTTCCAGAGCTGGCCGCGCGCGGGGTGAAGCGGCTGGCGGTGCTGTGCCCGTCCTTCGTGGCCGACTGCCTCGAGACCCTCGAGGAGATAGCGATTCGCGGTCGGCAGCAGTGGCTCGAGATCGGCGGAGAGGCGCTGGAGCTGGTGCCGTCCCTCAACACCGACCCCGCCTGGGTCGACGCCCTGGCGCACCTCGTGCGGTGTCGCGCGGATCGCCTGACCTGAGGGATCCCGAGCGTGGCGACGGGCGAGACCGCGGTCTTCGGCCCCGCGCGGAGACGCCGGCGCACTTCAGCCCGGCGGCGCCGTGGCAAGCACCTGCCGCGCCGCGGCCAGGCCCGAGGCGAAGGTGTCGGGAACGCCGACGCCGCCCAGATAGCTTCCGGCCAGCGCCAACCCGGACTGGTCCGACAGATGTCCGCGAATCCGGCCGAGGCGCGCCATGTGTCCGCGCGCGGGCTGGCACACCGCACGCGGCCAGCGCGTCACGCCCAGCACATTCGGATCACCGTGCAGGCCGAGCACGCGGTCGAGATCGCAACGTACCTGCTCTGCGAGGACATCATCGGGCAGCTCGACCGCCTCGGGCCATCGCCGCCCACCGATCATGCACTGGAGCAGCTCGTGGCCGGCCGGTGCGCGACCCGGAAACAGCTGACTCATGAAGAGGCATCCGAGCAGGCGGATGCCCGCATCGCGCGCCACCAGGAAGCCGAAGCCCTCGATCGTGCCGAGCGCGTCGCCTTGTTGGACTCCGATCGCCACGCCGACGATGGGCGCGTAGTCGATGCCCTCGAGTTCTTCGGCCGCAGCGGGGCTCACGGCACGCAGGATCTCCGCCGCGTCCCGGGAAGGTGCCGCCACGACCAGCCGGCGCGTCCGCAGGCGGCTCTCACCACCATTGCCCGACACGGACACGAGCCATCCGGTGCCCTCACGGCGCACCCCGGAGACCCGGTTGCCGAGGGCCGGGGGCTCCACGAGGAGCGCGGCAAGAGCGCGGGCAAATGGGCCGAGGCCTTCGACGGCGGAGTGGATGCCGCGCAGACCCTTCGACCCGCGCCGCCGGAACAGGCCTCGCACCAGGCCGGCGGCGATTGAACCGGCGCGCCGTTCGTGGTCGACGAGGCTGCCGAACACGGCCTCGGCGCCGAGCTCATCCTCGTCCCCGGCGTAGACGCCGGTGAGGAAGGGGCCAACCAGGTTGCGCGCCACCTCCGGACCCAGGCGGCGCCCGACGAACTCCGCGACGGATTCCGATGCCGCGTCCCCACGGCGCCGGAACGGCTCGGTCAGCAGGCGCAGCTTTCCGCCTGCGGACAGCAGCGGCGTGCCGGCCAGCCCGGACGGCGACATCGGCACGCGTACCAGGCGGCCGTCGTGGTAGATGGAGCGCAGGCGGCTCGATGGCGCAGCACGGCGAAGCGCGCTGTCGAGCCCGTCCCGGCGCAAGGCCCCCAGCATCGGCGGCTTCACCTGAAAGGTGTTGGGACCGCGCTCGACGACGTACCCGCCCACGTGATCCGTGCGCATCACGCCACCGGGCCGATCCTCCGGATCGAGTACGAGAACGTCCCGAACGCTCTGTTGCAGCTCGACCGCCGCCGCGAGACCGGCGATGCCACCGCCCACGACCACGGCTCCGACTTCCGGCGCGGTCACCTCACACGGTCCTGCTGAACATGCGCTTGCCGGAACGCTGCTGCTCCGGCAGGTATGCGTCGAAGACCATCGCGACGTTGCGCACGAGCAGGCGCCCGAGCGGCGTGATCTCGAGGCCGCCGTCCGCGGCGCGGGCGACCAGGCC
>JBHHVG010000010.1:0-17685 GCA_046754165.1 Myxococcota bacterium | reverse complement strand
GCACCTCGTCCCGTCCCGGTCAGTGAAGCTCGTGGTCGCCGCTTTGGCGCTCTCGGTCGTGGCGCCCGCGCGAGCGCAGGACGGGGCGGAGCTGCTGGACCGCGCCTTTCGAAATCTCTACGCCGACGACTACGTCCAGCAGCTCTGGCTGAAGACGCGCGTGCGCGGAGGCCGAGAGATGCCGCGCCAGCTCCAGATCACCCGCAAGCAGAGTGTTCGGCCCGGCAAGGCGCTGGTGCGGTTCCTGCAACCGTACGCCGTACGCCATACCGCGATCCTGGTGCTCGAGAACGATGGCGCCTCGGACGATCAGTACGTCTTCCTGCCCGCCTCCGAGCGGACGCTGCACCTGACCGCCTCCCAGCGCGCGGATTCCTTCTTCGGAACGGACCTGGCCTACGAAGACCTCGAGCCGAAGTACGCCAGCGACTACGAGGTCACGGCGATTCGATCGGAGGTGTTCGAGGGCATCCCCTGCCAGCGCCTCGAGATCCGCCCGAAGGCGCACTACGAGTCGAGCTACGAGCGCATGGAGAGCTGCGTCGACCCCGTGCGCGCCGTCATGCTGTGGACCGACTTCTACAGCCGCGGCGCGCTCCGCAAGCGGCTCGTGATCGACGCGGCCGGGGTTCGCCCCGTCGAGGAGCGCTTCATCCCCTTCCGGATGACGATGTCGACGCCGCGCCGCCAGTCGGAGACCATCATCCTGACCGAGCGCTACGAGCTGCGACCGCAGATTCCCGAGCAGCTCTTCAGCATCTTCAATCTCGAGTCCGGAGACGCGAAACGCGACCGCCAGCGCGCCGCCGGCCGCGGCGCGCCCGACGCGACCGCTGTGGCCGCCGGAATGGAAGAGCGCCCTGAAGACGCCTCCGCGCCGACCGCTCCCCTCCTCGAGGCCGCCGGGCCGGCCCCTGCGACGGCGGGAGACTGATCGGAGTCCAGGCCCGGTTCGGCGCCGAAGTTCGGCGGCCGCTCTTCGGGCCGGGCTTCGCGAGCGACGGCGGCGGCAGCGCGTCAGCGCATCCGTTCGAGCAGCAGGTCCGGCCAATCGATGGTCATCCCGTTCGCCCCGGCGGAGATGGCGCGCTCCATGTCGAGGTCGCCCTTGATCGCGAAGGCGCGCAGCTGCAAGCCTCTGTCTTCCGCGTATTCGACGATCTCCGGGGTGAGCTCCCGGGCGCGGACCGCGACCATCCCGAAGCCCGCCGACGCAGCGCGGTCGACCTGCGCGCGCTGCTCGGAGGCGAGCGATTCGCCGGCGCGCTCGCCCCGGGGCAGCGCGCTGTGCAGCAGCCAGCAGACCGGCGAGTCGGGAGAGCTCACGCGCACCCTGGAGAGCTGCCCGAAATCGGAGGACGTGATGGTCGCGCGCTCGACCAGCTCCGCGCGGCGGAACGCGGCGAGAACGAGGTCCGGCAGCTCCGGCTCGCGGCTCTTCAGCTCGACGTGATAGTGCAAGCGCGGGCCGAACTCGGCGAGCACGGTGTCCAGGCGCGCCAGCCCGGTGCCGGCGTAGCGCGTGGCTACCTCTGGATGGGCGGTGTCGAACCAGGTGCCGACGTCTGCGGCTTCGAGGTCAGCGGCGGCGTGCTGCCGAACCGGACCGGAGAGATCCGTCTTCTCGTCCAGGATGCGGTCGTGGAACAGCACGAGCACGCCGTCTGCGCTCTGCTGCACGTCCAGCTCCACCTCGACCGCCCCGATCTCGAGTGCCCGGCGAAACGCCGGAAGGGTGTTCTCGGGCGCGTAGCCCGATGCGCCGCGGTGTGCGATGACGTGGAAGCACACTCCGTCCGCCTCCTCCAGCCCGCACACGTCGAGGCCGCACGCACCCGACGCGAACCCCGCCCACAGAACGAGTGAAAGCGCCCGCGCGCGTGTGGCCCGAAGCCCCGACACGCGCCGAAGGTAGCAGCTCGAGGCACCGCTCCACGATGCACCGCCGGGGCGGGGGCGGGCGGCACATGGGTCTGGCGGCGGGCGGGATCTACGGGGAGTCTCCCGGCGGGGGCGCGGCCGTGGCGGCGGGGGCATGGGACTCACCGCTTCGGAGCAGTGGTGCGAGATCCCGCCACAGCGTATCGGAGATCCTCTCGTGACCCGCAGCCGTCGGGTGGATCCCGTCCGCCTGGTTGAGCGAGGGTTCGCCCGCCACGCCGTCCAGAAGAAAGCGGACCAGCACTCCGTCTGCATCGCCGGCCAACGCCGGGAAGACGGCTTCGAAGGCGTCGACATACTCCCGGCCCAGGTTCGGCGGCGCGCGCATACCGGCGACGACCAGGCGAAGCTCCGGATGGGCGGCCCGCGCGCGCGTGACGATCTCCGCGAGGTTCTTTCGCAGCGCCGCCACGTCGAGTCCGCGCAGCATGTCGTTGGCACCCAGCTCGAGCACGAGGACGGCGAGCGGAAGCTGGAGCAGCCAGTCGATGCGGCGCAGCCCGCCGGCCGAGGTGTCCCCGCTGACCCCCGCGTTGACCGTTCGATAGCCGAGGTCCGCGGCGTCGATCCGCTGCTGGATGAGTGCGGGAAACGCCTCCTCCGCGGACAGACCGTAGCCGGCTGTCAGACTCGTCCCCAGAAAGAGCACGACCGGCCGCCGGTCGGCGGCCGGAGCCGGCGGCGGCGCCTCCGTCTCTTGGCAGGCGCCGCAGACCAGCACGGCGGCGCACGCTGCGGCGCCGACCGCGAGCGCGCTCCGCCGCGCGATCATCGCAGCCGCCACACGTGGAGGATCGGCTCCCCGGCGGCGTCCGAGTACGTCTTCTGCGAGACGACGGGCCTCGCGCCGGGAGACCGAAGCTGCCGGTCGAGGGAGCGCGCCAGTCCGCCCGTCGCGAAGCCGACGGCGAACGTCGGGGGCCCGGAGGCGGGACCGGTGGAGACCGCCGCGCGCAGCTTGGCGGGGTCGAAGTTCTCGACGCGGATCCTCTCCTCCCGCGCTCCGAAGTAGCGCATGGGCCAGTAGGTCCAGTAGTCCTCGGTCAGGATCTGAACCGGGCCCTCGGGCGCGTCCGAACTGATTCCCTGGAAGGCGGCGGCCTTGGGCTCCGCCGTTCCGGTGCTGAACACCTCGTACGAGCGGCTTCCCCGGGTATCGAGGGGCACGTGGTAGTGCAGCACGAAGACCGCGAGCCAAGCGAGGCAGGCGAGTGCGAGCGCCGCGAGCGCCGGGGACGGTGTGACGACCCGCGCGCCGTCGCGGGCGTCCGCTGCGGGCGGGGCGAGCAGGCAGGCGAGGATCAGGCACGAAGGAATCGTCAAGAACATCGCATAGCGTTCCCAGCCCGGGACGAAAGGATGCCCGCCTGCCACGACCGTGACCGCAGCGACGGAGACGAGCGTGCCGGCGAAGAGGCCCAGGATCGCGCCGTCCCGCCCGCGGATCAGACGAGGCAACCCCGTCGCCGCCAGCAGCAGAAAGGCCCCCCAGAAGACCCCGTCGAAGCAGAGCAGGGTGCTGTCCGAGAGTGGCCCGACGATGTACTGGACGATCGTCGCTCCCGAGATCAGGCGGCCGACGCCGACGATCTGCGCGAACACGACGGCCGGGTCGAGCAGGGTCGACAGACCCCGCGCCAGATCGAGTGAGCCCGAGCTGCGCGCGAGGCCGAAGACGCCGACCACGGCGACACCGAGCGCGATCCAGGCCCAGTCTCGCGGATCGAGTCGGCGCGCACCGGACAACACCTGCCCGGCCACGAGGCCCGCGAGCAGCGGGACGAGGAACACGTTGGTCGGGTGCACCCACACCGACGCGACGAGGGCGACCGCCATCCAGGCCGTGTGCCCGCGCAGGGCCGCGGCCAGGCAAAGCAGGGTCACGAGCGGCGTCTGGCTGGCGTCCCAGCCGAACCGCGCGTACCCGACGTGCTGCGGCAAGACCCAGACCAGGATGCTGAAGCAGATCGCGCGCCTCGCGCCCAGGCAAGAGCGCGTGAGGGGGAAAGCCAGGACCATGAGGAGCACACCGCACACGGCCATCGGAATGCGCAGATTCAGGATGCTGGGAGTACGGCGCACGCTCTCGACCAGCGCCAGCGGAAGCGCGTGAAACGGGTTGATCGGATTGTCCGTCGGCGTGACCGCCGAGGACTGCCTCCCGGACAGGAAGTCGATCACCTGGGTGCTGAGCCAGGCCTCGTCGGCGTTGAGCCCGGGCAGGCGGTCGAGCGCCCAGAGGCGGGACCCGAGTGCCAGGAGAAAGACGAGAGCGATCAGCCCGGCCACCACGCGCGCGGACGATCGGCCTGCCACCACCGCCGGAGCGTCCGCCGCGGTCATCGCGCCGGAACGAACACGTGGCGCGCTCGGACGGTCGCGCCCCCCGTGCCCACGCAGTACCGTAGTGCCCGCCACCTGCGGCTCGCCATCGAGAATGATCCTCGCCCGAAATCTCACCCAACGCTACCCGCGCTCGGACGGACGACCGCCCCTCGAGGTGCTCGACGGCGTCGATCTCAGCGTCTCTCGCGGCGAAGTGGTGGCGGTGTTGGGCCCGTCGGGCAGCGGCAAGACGACGTTGCTGGGATTGCTCGCCGGCCTCGACCGCCCGACCGGGGGATCCGTCGAGCTCGACGGTGTCCTCCTCGACGACCTTGGCGAGGACGAGCGCGCGGCCTTCCGGTCGGAGCGGGTGGGCTTCGTGTTCCAGAGCTTCCAGCTCCTGGCGACCCTCACGGCCCTCGAGAACGTCCTCGTCCCCCTCGAGCTGCTGCCGGCGTCGCGTCGGCCAACGCCCGGCGAAGCGGAGCGTCGCGCCCGCGAGCTGCTCGACCGCGTCGGCCTCGGAGACCGACTCGACCACCATCCGGCGCAGCTCTCGGGCGGGGAGCAGCAGAGGGTGGCGATCGCGCGGGCCTTCGCGAACGAACCGCGCATGCTCTTCGCCGACGAGCCGACCGGAAATCTCGACCGCGAGACAGGCCATGAGATCGTCGAGCTGCTGCTCTCGCTCAACCGCGAGCTGAGCACCACCCTCGTGGTGGTGACGCACGATCCGGAGCTCGCCCGGCGCGCGGTGCGGATCGTGCACCTGTCCGCCGGGCGGGTCGCGAAGATCGAGACCCCGCGGTGAATCGCCAGTTCGTGGTCGCCATGGCGCGCCGCGAGATGCGCGCCTCGCGCCGACGCTTCGCTCTCTACGGCGGCTGCATGGCCCTGGGCATCACGGCGCTGGCGCTGGGCGGGGTCGGCGTCGTCGCCGGTGTCCGCGTGTTCGTGCGGGAGAAGCTCGACACGGTCGCGGTTCTCCGCGCCCTCGGGGCGAGCGCAGAGGACGTGTTGGCGACCTACACCCTGCTCGCGGTCGGACTGGGTGCCGCCTCCGGAATCGTCGGCGCCGCCCTCGGAGTGTTGCTGCAGTGGCTGCTGCCCTCCCTCCTGTCCGGGCTGCTCCCCGTCGAGGTCCGGCCGACCATCGAGCCGGGCGCCGTCGCGACGGGCATCGGGTTGGGACTCTGGTTGACGCTGCTCTTCGCCGCCGGCCCCTTGCTCGATCTCGCGCGCGTGCCCCCGCTCCGCGCGTTGCGGCGGGACTTCGCCGCCGAGCGTCGCTCCCGGACCGGCCAGTTCGCTTTGGTCGGCGCCCTCGGGGCCAGCCTGGTGGCCGCCGCGATCTGGCAGGCGCCGAACGCGCAGGTGGGGTTGTCCTTCGCCGCGGGCCTGGGAGCCGCCCTGGCGGCGTTGGCTGCGGCGGCGCTGGCTGCGACGCGCTGGCTGCGAACCCATCCCCCCAGACGCGCTCCCTTCTGGTTGCGGCAGGGCATCGCCAACCTCTTTCGGCCGCGAAACCACACCGTGGCGACCGTGCTGGCCGTGGGTTTCGGGCTCTTCCTCGTCTCGACCCTGCACGCCGTCGGGATGAACGTGCTGCGCCAGGTAGCCGTCGACGCCCGGCCCGACCGCCCGAACCTGCTGCTCTTCGACATCCAGCCCGATCAGGTCGAGGCTCTGGAATCGCTGCTGGCCGAACGCGGAGCGGTGATCGTCGACCGGGCGCCCATCGTGTCGGCGCGGATCGGCAGCCTGGCCGGGCACGAAGTGTCCGAGCAGCTCGGCCGGGCAGGGCTCCAGCGGGACCTGCGCTGGGCGCTCGGGCGCGAGTATCAGATCACCTACAGCGGCGAGCTCCGCGAGACCGAACGCCTCGCCGCGGGCCGCTGGTGGGAGCCGCGAGACCTGGCCCCCGGTGCCAGCGCCGCGGTGTCGCTCGAAACCGGGATCGCGCGCACACTCGACGTGGCGCCCGGCGACACCATCGGTTGGGACGTGCAGGGCGTTCGCATCGACAGCGTCGTGCGCAGCTTGCGGGACGTCGACTGGGGACGGCTGGCGTCCAACTTCTTCGTCGTCTTCCCGCCCGGCGCTCTCGACCAGGCGCCGCAGCGCACCTTCCTGCTGCTGCGTCTGGAAGGCGCCGGAGCGCGCTCCGCCCTTCAGCGAGACGTGGTCCGCGGTTTCCCGAACGTCTCGGTCCTCGACGCCACCTTGATTCTCGCCGCGGCCGACGCCTTGATGCGGGAGGTCGGCCTCGCCGTGCGCCTGCTGGCATCCTTCACGGTGGCGACGGGCTTCGCGATCCTGCTGGCCACCGCCGCCACCGCGCGCCACGAACGCACCCGCGAGGTGCTGCTGCTGCGCACGCTCGGCGCTTCGACCCGGACCCTGCGGCGCATCGTCGCGACCGAGGCGATCGCCCTCGGCGCCATCTCCGCGGGCGTCGGTTCCGGCCTCGCGATCCTCGCCGCCTGGTGCCTGGCGCGCTTCGTCTTCGAGCTGCCGTTCGAGCCACCGTGGGGCAACCTCGCCGTCCTCTCCGGGGGAACCCTGGCCCTCAGCGCGGCCCTGGGTCGGGCGGGGGTGCGCTCGGGCGACCGGACCAGCCCGCTGGCAGCGCTGCGCGACGTGGAGATCTGCGGCAGCGGGGTCACCTGATCGGCGGTTGGCTGGTCCGTGACGCTGCCGGGCGACACGACGCGGGCGGTAGCACCCGGGCCCGGGGTGCTGGACACTCTGCTTGCGATGGTCGCGCCCCCGCCTTCCCTGTCCCTGATCGTGCCGATGTACAACGAGTCCGCGCGCATCGCCGCTCCCCTGCGCGAGATGGCGGAGTTCCTGAAGCGTCAGCCCTTCTCCACGGAGATCGTCCTGGTCGACGACGGAAGCTCGGATGACACCGCCGCGGTGGTGGCGAACGTGGCGGGCGCGCTCGACGTCCCCATCCGCCTGATCCGGTACGCGCGCAACCGCGGCAAGGGATACGCACTCAAGGTGGGGTTCGACGCCGCGCGAGGCGATCGCCTGGTCTTCTCCGACTGCGACCTCTCGACCCCCATCGAAGAGCTCCCGCGCTTCCTCGCAGCGCTCGAACAGGCGGACATCGCCATCGGAACGCGCAGGGCGATCGGGGCCGAGTTGGTGCGCCGCCAGCCGCTGCTGCGCGAGAGCCTCGGCAAGGTGTTCACGATGATCGTGCGGATGCTGATCGCCCCGGTCTCCGATGCCACCTGCGGCTTCAAGGGCTTCAACCGCGACGTGGGAAAGGACCTCTTCGCGCGCCAGCGCATCGAGGATTGGAGCTTCGATGCCGAGCTGCTGCTGAATGCGCGGCGCAGGGGCTATCGCTTGATCGAGCTTCCGGTGCGGTGGGAGAATCGCGCCGGGACCAAGGTCCATCTGGCGCGAGACATCGCGATGACGTTGGTGGGGATCATCCGGATCCGCTTGTACGACCTGCTCGGCCGCTACGAGAGCGTGATGCCCGTCGGCGAGACCTCACGGGAGGTGTTCGGAGACGCAGTCGAGCCCGCTTCGCTGCGCCCTGGCGGGACGGACCGATGAACGCCGACGACCACGTCTCCCGGCAGCAGCGATTCTACGACGAGCGCGACCACGACCATCTCCAGGCCCAGGCGGACGATCTGTACGCGCGAAACCTCGTCGACCATCTCGCCGACCAGCTGGGCATCGGCCCGGACGGCCGGGTGCTCGAGCTCGGCGCGGGCTTCGGCCGCTTCACCTTCCCGCTGCTCGAACGCTGTGGGTCGGTCGTGTCCGTCGACCTCTCGGCCGTCGCCCTGGCCCGGCTCGAGGCCGAGCGCGACGCTCGCGGGATCCCCGCCGCACGCTGCTCCGTCCACGCCGCCAATCTCGACGAGCTGACGGCCGAAGCACTCGGCGAGCGATTCGACTGGATCGTCGGCTTCTTCCTGCTTCATCACCTGTCGGATTACTGCGCCTCCATCGAGCGTCTGGCCTCGCTGATGACGCCGCGGGGCCAGATGGCCTTCGTCGAGCCGAACCGGCGCAATCCACTCTTCCTGCTCCAGGTGATCGGCTGCCGCGACATGACGTGGGCCGAAGAGAAGGGCATGTTCCGCCTGTCCCGGAGGGACGTCGAAGCGGCCTACCGCGAGGCCGGCCTGACGAACGTGGGCTGCCACCGCTTCGGCTTCTTCCCGCCACAGATCTTCAACCGCTTCCACACCGCCCGCGGCTTCGAACGATACGTCGAGGGCTTGGCGCTGGCGCGGCCGGTGCTGCCGTTCCTGCTGCTGTCTGCTCGAGCCAGCGACTTCCGCGAGGGCCCAGGGTGAACGACGAAGAGTTCCGGCTGCTCGATCGGATCGAAGCAGAGCACTGGTGGTTCGTGGGCAAGCGGCTGATCCTGCGCGCGGTGCTCGAAGACGAGGTTCGCGGCGATCGCATGCTCGACCTCGGCTGCGGCACCGGGGGCGTGATTCGGGACTGGATGGACGACCGCCGCTGCTTCGGGATCGACCGCAACCAGCTCGCTCTCGCGATCTGCGCACGCAATGGCATCGACCGCCTGGTGCGCGGCGACCTCACGACGCTGCCTTTCCGGGCCGGGAGCTTCGACGCCGTGTTGCTGATGGACGTCATCGAGCACTTGGACGACGACGCTGCCTTCCTGCGCACCGCCTCCGAGCTGTGCGCGCCGGGCGGCCGGGTGGTCGTGGCGGTACCGGCGTATCAAGCGCTCTGGAGCCAGCACGACGTGACCTTCGAGCACCGCAGACGCTACTCGGCGAAGCAGCTGGTGGCGGTCGTTCGCCAGTCGGGCCTCGAGCCTGAGCGGCTCACCTACACGAACTCCCTGCTGTTCCCGGTCGCTGCGATCTGGCGCCTCGCGTCCTACCGCCTGGGATTGGGCCGGGTCGCGCCGAAGCACGACTTCTGGCCCATCCCCCGCTGGCTGAACCGGATCCTCGTCCGGCTCTACGTGCTGGAGGCGCGCCTGCTGAAGCGCTTCGATCTGCCCTTCGGAATCTCTGTCCTGTGCGTGGCCCGGCGACCGACCGGGGAGCACCCTTGAAGCGAACTTCGCGCGCGCTGCTGGTGATCATCACCGCTGCGACGCTCGGCTACGGCCACCTGTGGTGGCGCGGCGAGGTGGCGTACTCCCCGCATTCCGACTGGATGTCCTACTTCCTGTCGGCCATGACCCTGGTCCACGATTCGATCGAGGCCGGAGAAGGCGTGCCACTCTGGCGCGGCGACCAGATGACCGGTTCGCCGGCGCTGACGAATCCGGTGATTCCCTACACCTATCCGCCCTTCGTCCTCTTTTGGTTCGTCGAGCCCAATACCGCCGTCGGAATCGCCTATTGGCTCCACTTCGCGCTGGCCGGAGCGGCCTTCTACGCCTTCGGCAGGGCGCTCGGGCTGGGAGCCTCCGCGCTGTGGGTGGTGACGTTGGCGGGGATGTTCAACTTCAAGCTGCTGCTCACGGTCTACGCGGGCTGGCTTCCGTACGTCCCGACCCTTTGTCTCATCCCCTTCCTGTTCGCGTGCGTCTTCTCGCTGATGCGCAGACCGCGCCCCTCTGCGGCCCTTGCATTCGCCGCGACCGCGGCGCTCTGCCTCGTCGCCGGCTGGGTGCAACTGCTCTACTACGCGTCGATCGCACTGGCAGCGTTCGTCGTCGTCTCCGTCGTGCAGATGTGGCGCGAGGATCGCAGCCGGGAGGCGGTGCGGGCCGTGTCGTGGCTCGCCGGGGGCTCCGTGCTCGCGCTCGGCCTCACCGCGACGGCCTGGCTGCCGCTGATCGGTGAGGCGCCGCTGCTCTCACGCTCGCAACCGAGCTACGACTTCTTCCTCGGCAGTCATCCGATCGGCCTCGTGCACCTCGCCACCTTCTTCTTTCCCGAGCTTCTCGGAACGCCCGTCGAGGGAAGCTACGACGAGCTGTGGGAAGACGTGGCCTACTTCGGCGCCATCCCGCTGTTGCTCGCCACCCTCGGCGCGACCTTCGGCTGGCGACGGCGGTTCACCCCGTACCTGGCCGCCGGCTTCGTCGTCTCCGTCGGGCTCGCCATCGACAGCCCGCTGCTGCGGGCACTGTGGACCTGCTTTCCGGGCTTCGACCTTTTTCGCATGCCCAGCCGCTTCCTGTACATGGCGGGAATCTTCGGCATCGCACTGTCCGGAGTCGGGCTCGATGAGGTCCGGGCGCGCGTGATCCGAAACGCTTCGGGCAAGAAGACCGCAGCCGCCGCGCTGACGGTGCTGTGCGTGGCGGGAATCGTCGTCGAGGGCACCTACTACTCCCGTCGCTACCTGACGACCCTTCCAAAGCAACAGCTCGTCCCCGACTCCGAGATCCATGACTGGCTCGCCCGGGACACTTCCCTCCACCGCATCGCGCCCACTCCGCGCTCGCTGATCAACTACGGCTGGTCCGCACCTCTCGGCCTCGAGATGGTGACGGGCTACGACCCGTACAACTTCCGGCACTACCAGGACTACTTCGACATCCTCCAGTTCGGCGAGACCCGGAAGACCGGAATGCGGGTCTGGACCGACCTCGGCCGCGTGCGGCGCTTCGACCTGCTCGACGCCCTGAACGTCAAGTACATCGTCGCGGGCAGGGCGCTCGAGCCACCCGCCGGCCGCTTCGATCTCGCCGCGACGTTTCGCGACCAGCCGACCTTCGCGCCCTACGGCGGCTTCGGACGCAGCGACGTCTACGTGTACCGCAACGAGCGCGTACTGCCGCGGGTGTTCTGGGTGGGCCGCGTGATCGGCGCAACGGACGAAGACGACGCCCTGCGCGCCCTCGTGCGGCACAACGTCCGCGACACCGCCGTCGTCGTCGATCCGCCGCCCGGCGCATTGACGTCGGCGGATCCGACCGCGTCCGTCGCCGCTTCCATCCAGATCATTCCCTCACCCGCGGGTCGCGTCGAGATCGAGACGGGCCGAGACCGGGCGGGGTACGCGGTGATCAGCGAGGTCTGGCACCCGGGCTGGACCGCCAGCCTCGACGGCGAACCCATCGACCTCCACCGGACGGATGTCGCCCTGTTGGGGGCGTGGATCCCCGCTGGCCGGCACCGGCTGGTGGCTCGCTTCGAGCCCCTTTTCTGGACGGCTTCCCTGTGGATCACTTCGCTCTCGGGCCTGGCGTTCGCGCTGCTGTTGGGCCGAGAGCTCGCGCGCGCTCGCTGAGCGGTCTCGGGCGTCAGCGGTCGACGCGCCAGAATCCGTCGGCGTCCCGGCACGCTGTCCCGCGCACCCGGCGCAGCCCGCCGTCCATCGTGACCGTCTGCTTGAACTCGCGACACGGACCGTAACCGCCGTCCCAGCTCAGGACCGGCGTGACCGAGCCGGAGCGCCCGCTGTCGGGATTCCTCCAGTACGACGTGTGGCCCGACGGCTCGTACTCGAGCCCGCTCTGGAAGTTGCGCGCGAGGTAGCGGCGGTCGTCGTGGTCGAGGGTATCGCCGACAGCGCCGCCGAGCAGCCCGCCGAGAAGGACACCGGCCACGATCGCCTCCGCCCCGCCTCCACCGGCGGCGGCGCCCAGCAGACCGCCGGCCACTGCGCCGGTGACGGCCCCGAGCTGTGCGCGCGGGCCGGGATGGGCGTACGGGCTCACGCAGGCGGAGAGCAGCAGCCCGAGTGCGACGGACGCCGCGAGGCGCCCGCTGTGTCTCCGGAATCGCTGTTGCTTGCAGCCGATCATATCCACACCTCTCCGTGCGGGGTCCGCAGCGCGTCTCCCAACCCCTGAGATGGCGTGGAGCCCGCCCTTTCCACACGCCGCGGGGGCCGACGGGCTAGAGCTCTCTCTCGGATTCGCGCGCCGCGAAGCCGTAGATGCCCTTGGCCATCAACGAGGATTCCCGCCGGCGGCGCTCTTTGTAGATCTCCGCGCGGGCGCGGTGGGCGGCGACGCTCTCCGGCTCGGCCTGCGCAGCCATTTCGATCAGGTGACAGGCGAGACGGAAATCCCCGCTCTGGGCCAGCTCCCTTGCCCGTCGGACGAGCACGTCCACGCCGGAGCACAGCCGGGTGATCTCGCGCGCAACCGCCGTGTCCGAGGGCGGCTTGAGGCGGGCGGGGTTCCCGTCGTACCAGCCGCCGTAGAGTCGCCAGATGTTGTGGATGATGAACTCCGGCTCGTCGTAGAGCGGCCGCAGGTACGGCCTGCTCATCAGGTCTTCGGGCAGCTTCAGCGCGTGCAGGATGGTGTCGAGCCGCTCGCCGGCGTTCATCCTCTCGAGGGTGCCGCAGACCAGCGTCTCCAGCGCCGACGCCGTGTCGTCGAGCACGCCGCGGATGCGCTCGGCACCGGCGATCGGAAAGCCGTGCGCGGGAACGAACAGCTCCGCCCCGAGGCCAGCCATCTCGCGCAGGGCGGCGGCCCACTCGAGCGGGAATCGCTGAACTTTCTGGGGATTGCCAGCGTTCGGAAAGTTCCAGATGAAGAAGTCTCCGGCCAGGATGATGCGCCTCTCGGGGATCCAGGCCCAGGTGTGATCGTCGGTCTCGCCCTTGGCGTGGCGGAGATCCATCCGAAGGCTTCCGACGGTGACGCCCATGCGGTCATGGAACGTCAGCTGCGGAACGGGAGTCCTCTTCGGAAGGAAGCTCTGGCTGCCGCCGATCCCCAGCTTCTCGGCGCCGCCGAACTGCCTCGCGTTGATCGCTGTGTTGTAGCCGTCCGTGAGGTTGTAGCGGTCGAAGCGGAGCGCGACGTTCTCGTGGCCGATGAAGCGCGGCGGAGGGTGACCGAGGGCTTCCGCGTTGGCGACGAAGGCCGCCGCGCCTCCCACGTGGTCGATGTGTCCGTGGGTGTAGAGAATCGTGTGGAAGGCGTCGGCGCTCCACCTGCGCAGGCTCTCCACGACCACGGCTCCCGTCATGGCGCCGCTCGTGTCCGAGAGCACCAGCCCCTCCTCGGTCGACACGGCGATCACGTTGGAGAACGACTCCACGACGGCGACTCCGTCGGCGATCTCGCTCAGCTCCTGGTTGACGCGCACCGGAAAGATCGGCGCGCCGGCGTCGATGATCTGCGTGGACAGGGAGAGGAGGTCGGACATGGCTGGATCCTCAGGCTGGAATGAACGATGCAGCGAAGGTCTGCACGGAATCCGATCGAGCGCAGGGAGGGCCGCTGAAGCGATCTTCCGTCGACCGGGACTCTTCGCGATGGGCGGGCCTGTTTGACCCGGTCGCCATCTAGTGGCAGCATCATTGCCACATTATCGACCGCGAAACGCGGCCCGGCAAGTCGGGGGTTCCGGCGGCGCCGAGAGCGACGAGGAGACCCGATGTCCTTTTCATCCGACGTTCTGACCATCGCGCGCGACGGCCACGTCGGCACCCTGTGGCTGGACCGCCCGGAGAAGCGCAACGCCATGGCTCGGACCTTCTGGGAGGACATGCCGCGGGCGATGGCGGAGCTGTCCAACGACCCGGAGATCCGCGCGATCGTGATCGCCGGGCGCGGCAAGAGCTTCTGTGTCGGACTCGACCTGGTCGAGGCCGCCGTCGGACACGGGGAGAAGGCCGCCTCGGCCGCGGTGGCCAATCTGCGACAGCTCGCGGTCACCCGCGCCTTCCAGGCGGGCATCTCGTCGGTCGCGGACTGCCCCCTCCCGGTGATCGCCGCCGTGCACGGCCACTGCCTGGGGGGCGGCATCGACCTCATCTCGGCCTGCGACATCCGGCTCGCCTCGTCCGATGCGATCTTCAGCGTGCGAGAGACCAAGATCGGCATCGTCGCCGACGTGGGAACGCTCCAGCGCCTCCCGAAGATCGTGAGTGCCGGGCACGTCGCGGACCTGGCCTACACGGGCCGGGACATCGGCGCGGCGCACGCCGAGAAGATCGGACTCGTGAACGAAGTGTATCCAGACGCCGAAGCCACCGTCTCCGCAGCCCACGATCTCGCCCGCGAGATCGCGGCGAACGCTCCTCTCGCCGTGCAGGGAACGAAGTTCATCCTTCAGCAGAGCGAGGATCTCACCACGGAGCAGAGCCTGCTGCTCAACGGACTCTGGACGATGATGACCTCGCTGAACTCGAACGATCTCGAGGAGGCGATGAAGGCCTTCCTGGAGAAGCGGACTCCGGAGTTCACGGGGACGTGATGGCACCTCGCGCCAGCGCGGCAGGCCAGTGGGATGCTCTGGACGCGACGCCGAGAGACCCAACCCAAGACTCGCGTGGGAAGCCCGGGAACCGAGGCGCGTCGCAGCCACGCCTTCGCTGCGACGGCGGAGCTTCCGGCCGGGCCTCTCGCACCCCCCAACTCGGGAGAGCGGGTCGGCCGGGGAGCCCTCTCTCCGCCACCCAGCTGCGCGCACAACTCCAGACGCACGCCCTTGCCCCGTGCGGCGATCGCGCCAGGTTGGAGACAGTCAGTTTCTGGGCGTCGCGGGAGTCGCGGGCCGGCTCCTAGTTCGGCCAGTAGACGTACTCGTCGTCCGGGGCATCGGGCCGCGTGATGTCCTTGTCGATGTTGATCGGAGCTTCGATGAGTGAGGGCCAGGCGGGCGGCAGCTGTGATGCATTGTGGGCGGCGAGCATCGACTTCATGGCTTCGACCCGTTCCGGTTGCTCCGCCGCGAGGTTGCGCTGCTCCGTCGGATCGCCCCGCATGTCGAAGAGCCACGTCGCGTCGGGACGCTCGGTGACCTGAAGCTTCCAGCCGTCGGCGAGGACCACCTGGTAGTGCCCCTGCCGCCAGAAGAGCCGCTCATGTGGAACGCCGCTCACCTCGCCTCGGACGAAGGGCAGCAGATCGACCCCGTCCATCCGGCGATCGGTCGGCATCGGCGTCCCGGCCGCTGCGGCCGCGGTGGCGTAGATGTCGAAATGGTGGACCGGTTCGTCGTAGCGAATTCCGGCGGGGATCGCAGCGGGCCAGCGCGCGAAGAGCGGCACGTGAATGCCGCCCTCGAAGAAGCTGATCTTCCAGCCGCGGAACGGCTCGTTGACCTCGGGCAGCCCGATGTAGTGGGCGCCGCCGTTGTCCGACGTGAACAACACGAGCGTGTCGTCCGCCAGACCGTTCTGCTCCAGCGCATCCAGCACCCGACCGACGCCTCGATCGAGCGCTCGGATCATCGCGGCGTAGACGCGGAGCCGGTGGTCTTCGATGTGGGACAGCGCGTCGTAGTCCGCGCGGGTGGCCTGGAGCGGGGTGTGCGGCGCCCAGTGGGCGAGGTAGAGGAAGAACGGCCGGTGCTTGTTGGCTTCGACCACTTTGATCGCTTCATCCGTGTAGTAATCCGTCAGGTAGCCCCCGGGCTCGAAAGCGTCGCCACCGTTGAAGCTCGCGGCGTACCGCATTCCCGCCCACAGGAACTTGTCGATCGGATCGAAGTCCTGCTTGGAGTTGACGACCTCGGGATGGTCCTCGGGCAGGTAGAGACCGCTCGCCATCAGGAGGCTCTCGTCGAAGCCCTGGTCGTGGGGGGCCATCCCGTTGGCTCGGCCGAGATGCCACTTGCCGATGTGGACGGTGTGGTACATCGCGCTCGCCAGCGTCTCGGCGAGCGTGATTTCGCTGGCCGGTACGCCCATTTCGTCGTAGGGCACGGCCTGGTCACCGCGCTCGTCGAAGTAGGTGATGGGCTTGCGCAGCCGCCTCGGGTCACCCAAGCGGGATACCAGCCGCAACATGCCCGGCGGTGTGGGCGTGAACTCGAAGCCGAAGCGCGTCGGGTAGCGGCCCGCCATCATGGCGGCCCGGGACGGCGCGCAGGTCCCGTTGCCCGAGTAGGCCCGCGTGAACTGGACTCCCTCCGCCGCGATCGAGTCGATGTGGGGGGTTGGCACGGTGCCGCCGGCGACTCCACCGCCGCGGAAGGTGAGGTCGTTCCAGCCCAGGTCGTCGGCGACGATGAGGACGATGTTGGGGGGCCGACGAGCAGCCGCAGGCGCAGCCGGCCCCACGCTCCACGCAACGTCCTGGTGCGGACCGATCCCGTAGCGGCTGCGCGCGGCCACGCCGACCATCTCGAGCAGGATCGCCTCCCGCAAGCAATACGCGATGCCGACGAGCGCGGCGACCACCACCAGGATCCGAACCAGCCATCTCTGCATCGCGTCCCCCGTCGCGAGCCCGGGTCAGGCGTCGGGTGAGGTCAGCACCCGGACCCCGCACCCGGCGTCGAAGACGACCGGGGGGTGCCTGTCGACCGCCACGCCGCGGCGGAGTCCTCCTCTTCCCAGACCGAGATCACGTGCCCCAGCTGCGGGCTGGCGCTGCCGGCCAGGGTCTCGGCGTAGACCTGCTCCAGCGCCGCCGGCCCGTACGACCGCTGCACCGTCAACCAGTGGCGGCTCGCGTCGCGGAACGCGGTCCAGGACGCGCCGAGGCGTTCCTGGAACCCCTGCGGGCCCCACTCCGCCAGGCGCTTCTTGATCTGGGCCGGCGCGAAGAAGAACTCGCGCTTCGGCCCCGGCAGCTCGCCGGCGTCGCCGCCGGCGTCCCAGTGGGTCGCTCCGATGCGCTGGCTGTAGGTGAGGTGGCCGCGAAAGTGCTCGTGAATGGTGCGCGACACCTTCTCGTTTCCCGCCATGTCGACGAAGACCGACGGAATCTCGGCCGGCAGCGAGCCGATCTGATCGTATGTCACGACCTCGTCGTAGAAGCCCAGGCCCTTCACGAAGTCGGCGTTGCGCGCGGAGGTGAGGCCCACGGCCTTGGCCCGGGCCCTCTGCGACACGACGAACGCCAACGCGATCGACGTCTTGCTCGAAGCGCTCGAGATCACGACCGACCGCGCCCCGTGCAGATCGGCCTCGCCCAGGAAGTCCTCGGCGAGGAACGACGTCATGAAGAGCCCCCGCAAGAGCATCAGCTCGTCCTCGTGGTCCGCGGAGTACAAGGGGTCGCCGCCGATGGGCTGGTATTGGTTGTACACCGGCGCCAGGCCCGCGCGATGGGCGGCAGCGTCCACGATCGACGTGGCGGTCGCGGTCGACGGCTCGATTCGCAGATGGCGCGACATCGGAAAGAAGCCGAAGCAGCGCGTTCCCACGGGGATGTCGCCGTGGGTCGAAGCGATCACATCACCGAAGCCCATGGCCGGAATGCGCCCCCATCCCGCGTCGGCCGGAAAGAAGCGCCAGTAGCCGAGGGCGTCGCCAGCGGCGGCATAGGTGATGTTGTTCGCCGTGAGCGCGAAGCGATCGACGCGGAAGAGCACCTGCCCCGGGGCGAGGTCGGTGGAGATCCCGGATTCGACCCAGTGCGTCTCGTTCCAGGCAGATCGGTTGACTGTGAAATCGAGTCCTGCGACCTCGGACACGGTTTTCTCCTGACTCAGTTCGCCTCGAAGGGCGGGAAGCGGTCGGGGGGCCGCCGTGCGGTTCGGATGCGGCGACGGCATGGGGGCTCCGCGGTGCGGAAGATGTGGC
>JBHHVG010000009.1:0-18147 GCA_046754165.1 Myxococcota bacterium | reverse complement strand
CGACGACGCTCCGCCGCGAGAGGCCGCGATGTCCCGCCCATCCGACCGCGTCGAGCGGGGCTTCGATCGGGAACTCGCTGGCCGGCGCGCCGAGTGCGACGGCGGGGGGCTGGTTCCGGGCACGAAGTACGTGGGTCGCCAGGAATTCACCGGCACCCTCACCGGAGAGTACGTCGACCACGGCGACCCGGCGTGGCGTTGGTACCTGATGGTGGATCTTGCAGAGAAGCCCGACGGCTTCGAAGCCGAGGGCGTCTGGTGCGAGTCCCAGAGCCTCTTCCTGATCGACGAGCCCGCCGGCTGAGCACAGCGGGGCGGCCCGCACCTGGAACGGAGAGACACTCCATGCGAATCGTGGTGTGCGTCAAGGAAGTTCTCGACCCGGACGCGGTCAACAACTACGCGCTGGCTGGGCGCCTCGTGATCGGGGACGACGGCAAGACGCTGACCCAGACCGCCATCCCGAAGCTGATGAACGGCTTCGACGAGCAGGCCCTGGAGGCCGCCCTCCGCCTGCGGGACGCCGGCCTCGCCTGCAGCATCCACGTCGTCTCCGTGGGTCCCTGCCCCGGCGACATCCTGAAGCACGCCGCCGCCCTGGGAGCCGACGAGATCGCCGCCATCGACCCCGGTGGCGCGAGCCTCGACTCCCACGCGACGGCGAGCCTGCTGGCCGCCTACGTGCGCACGAGCGGGGGCGCCGACCTGGTGCTCTGTGGGCGCCAGGCCTCCGACGACGACCAGGGCGTGGTGCCGGCGCTGATCGGCGAGCTGCTCGACATGCCGTCGGTGACGATCGCCCGCGCCGTGGAGGCCGTCGACGGCTCGGGCTGGCGCGTCACGCGCGTGACCCCGGTCGGCGACGAGGTCGTCCTGGTGTCCTGCGCCGCCGTCGTCACCGTCAGCAACGAGCTCGGCGACCCGCGCTATCCGACCGCGGCCAGCAAGATCAAGGCGCGGCGCGTCAAGCCCGGCGTATTCTCCGCCGACGATCTCGGTCTCTCCGCCGCGGATCTCGCGCCGCGAGTCGCGTTCACCCGGCAGTTCGTCCCGACGGTGCAGGGGAACTGCGAGTTCATCGCCGCGGACTCCGCCGCCGAGACGGCGGACCGCCTGATCGCGCAGCTGCGCGCGGACAGCGTCATCCAGTAGGGTGGCCTTCGAGGCCTTTCTGCGTGTCGCCGAGACATTGAGGAGCCAAGCCGTCGTGTCCAGCAAAGCAGTCACGATCGTCACCTGGGGCCAGAACGGCGGTGCCTTCGCCGGTGACGTCGAAGACATCCTGACCCTCGGCCGTCAGGCCGCCGTGTCCCTCTCGGGCGAGCTTCGCTGGCTCACGCTCGGGCCGGTGTCCGAGGAGAACCAGGCGGTGGCCGGCCGGTTCGGAGTGGCGAAGATCGACCGCATCGACGACGCCAAGCTCGAGGAGTTCCAGGCGGATGTGGTCGTGGAGGCGCTGGCCCAGTACGCGCGCCAGCACGCCCCGCGGCTCGTCCTGCTCGCCCAGGGCTTCGACGCGCGTCTCGTCGCCCCCCGCCTGGCCGCGCGCGCCGACGCCGCGGTCGTGGTCAACGCCGCGGGCATCGACGTAGGAGCCGGCGGCGCGCTGGCGATCACCGCCTCGGCCTACGGCGGCGACACACGGGTCGTCTACGAGGTCGCCGCGGATCGCCCGTGTGTGGTGTCGGTGCTGGCCAACGCGGTGCTGCCGGAGCCGGCCTCCGCCGCGACCACGCCGGCGGTGAGCGATGTCGTCGTCGACCTCGGCTGTGTGGAGGAGCGCATCCGCGTGGTGCAGAAGGCCGTGGCCACGGGGCCGCGACTCGACGGGGCGGAGATCATCGTGGCCGGGGGACGCGGCCTCGGCGCCCCCGAGAACTACGAGCTGATCGAAGAGTTGGCCCGCGCTCTCGGCGGGCTGCCCGGGGCTTCCCGACCCATCGTGGACGACGGATGGGTCGACTCGTCCCACCAGGTCGGCCTCACCGGTACCATCACCCGGCCGGGCCTGTACCTCGCGGCGGGAATCTCCGGCGCCAGCCAGCACATGGCCGGTTGCTCGGCGGCTAAGACCATCGTCGCCATCAACACGGACGCGGATGCCTCGATCTTCCGCTATGCGCGTTACGGCGTCGTCGGCGACTGTCTGGAGATTCTTCCGGAGCTGATCCGCGCGGTGAAGGCCTCGTAGGCGGCCATGGCGACTCGCGTCCACGCAGCCCTGGGACTGTTCAGTGAAGGCGACGAAGGGACCCGCCTGCTGGGATCGAAGTGTCGGGGCTGTGGCGCCAGCTACTTTCCGCGGGACTCGGTCTGCCACAACCCCGAGTGCGACGATCCGTTCACGCAGGAGGTGTGCTTCGGCCCGACCGGGAAGATCTGGAGCTGCGCGGTCCAGAACTACCAGCCGCCGGCGCCGGTGGTGAGCGAAGAGCCGTACCAGCCCTACGCCGTCGGCATGATCGACCTCGACGACGGCTTGCGGGTCATGGGCCGCATCGACGTCCAGGACCCCATGAGCGTGGTGGTGGGCGGTGCGGTCACGCTCGTGACCGGCAGGATCGGCGCGGATGCCGAGGGCAACGACGTCATCACCTGGATGTTCCGGCCGATTTGATGCCCGCCGCTCGGGCCGAGAGGATGAAGCGATGAGAGACGTGGCTGTCCTGGGCCTGGGCATGCATCCGTGGGGAAAGTTTCCGGAGAAGTCCGTCACCAAGATGTGCCGCGAAGCGGTCGAAGCCGCCTTGGCGGATTCCGGCGTGACCTGGCGGGAGATCGAGGCGGTCGCCGCCGCCAGCTCCCGCTTCTCCGGCGGCAAGGGTTGGGGTCTCAACGGCAACGACGTCGTCGAGGAGATGGGCTCCACCGGCGTCCCCGTCTACAACCTGTCCGCCGGCTGCGCAGCGGGCGGCAACGCCTTCAACATCGGCACCACCTTGGTAGCGAGCGGCCTTCACGACGCGGTGCTCGTCGTCGGCGGCGAGAAGATGCCGAAGGGCTTCATCCAGACGTCGGGCGTCGAGGATGTGCACGACCCGGAGTACCTGCGCCAACGCTGCGTCGGCATGCCCGGACCCGCCTTCTGGGCGATGCTCTGCCGCCAGCGGATGGAGGAGTACGGCACCACCGAGGAGCACCTCGCCCAGATCGCCGTGAAGGCGCACAAGAACTCGGTGCACAACGTGAACGCGCGCTTTCGCGCGGAGTTCACCGTGGACGAGGTGCTGAGCTCACCGCTGGTGAGCTACCCGCTGCGCCTGCTCGAGATCTGTCCGGTGAGCGACGGCGCGGCGGCGGTGGTGATCTGCTCCGCCGATTTCGCGCGCCAGAAGACCGCGGCGCCGCTGTGGGTGGCGGCGAGCACAGTGGCCACCGCCCGCTTCGACGACGGCATCACCCGCGGGCTCGGCGGGATCGTCCCGACCGGGCGCACCCACCACAGCGAGGCAAGGATCGCCGTCGCCAAGGCCTTCGAGGGCGCCGGCGTCGGCCCGGAAGACCTCGACCTGATCGAGCTCCAGGACAACACCGTCTACTACGAGCTGGCCTTTCCGGAGGAATGGGGCCTGTGCCAGCCCGGCGAGGCGGAGCGCCTGGTCGAGAAGGGCGAGACCACGCCGACGGGTCGGCTGCCCATCAACCCCAGCGGCGGCTTCCAGTCCTTCGGCGAGGCGACGACCGCGCAGGGACTGTTCCAGATCTGCGAGCTCGGCTGGCAGCTGCGCGGTGAGGCCGGCGCGCGGCAGGTGCCGGACGCAAAGGTCGGATTGGCGCAGACGCTCGGGCTCGGCGGCAACGCCACGGCGGCCGTGCTGAAGCGCTAGCCGTCTCGTCCGGGGGCGATGCTCCTGGGAAGCCACCGCCGGCGATCGGGGCGAGCGTCGGCGCGAATCGGATGATGGCCGTGGCGTTCCCCGAGCTGCCTTCGATCCGGAACGAGAATCGACGCAAGACCGAGCCGAGGGTCTTTCGGTGCCGGGGGGCGCAATGCCTCATTCCTTGGAGGGATGCCAATGGCCCCCTGCTTGCATAGTGTGTGGCCGCGCCGTGCGCATTCGAGTGCTCGGACCGCGGGAACGTCCCCGTGACGGGTTTCTGCGGTCCGCGACCCGACGTCGCCCGGTTGCAGCCGGCGGGACGTCGAACCTGCCGGGTCACACGCGGAGTTCGGATTCTCGGTTCGGGGTCTCGGAATGGGTGACTCAGAATGATCGTTGCGAGCTGGCGCCCGCATCTCTTCGGCCTGGCCGCTGCTGCGGTTCTCGTTCTTCCCGTGGAAGCCGCGCTGGCTGCCGCGGAGGCACCCGAGACGATCGACCCCGCAGCCTCGTGCGCGGACGGCGGCTGCCACGCCGAGATCACCGAGCATCGAAACCTCCACTGGTCTGATTTCGCAGCCGGCGGGGAGTGCGCGAAATGCCACGAATCCGAGGGGAACCTCCACGAGTTCACGGTCGGCGACGCCCCGGAGATCTGCACCGCCTGTCATGAAGAGGTCGCCCAATCGATCCGCTCGTCGAAGCGGGTCCACGAACCCGCGGAAGATTGCCTCGACTGCCACGACGCCCACGGCGGCAAGGTGAAGTCGATGCTGCTCGATGTGTCCCGGGAAGAGAACCTGAAGCCCCTCTGCTTCACCTGCCACGACGAGGACATCCTGGAGCAGAAGTTCACGCACGGGCCGGTCGATCAGGGATCGTGCGGCGAATGCCACGAGCCTCACACAGCTTCGCGCCGCTACCTGCTTCGCGCCGAAGCGGGCGTCGATCTGTGCGGGGGATGCCACGAAGAGATTGCCGATGAGATCGCTGCGGCGAAGTACGTCCACGAGCCGGTCACCGGAGGCTGCACAGACTGCCACGATCCACACAGCAGCCCCCACCCCAACCTCCTGCTGGCCGAGAAGAGACTGCTGTGCGACGAATGTCACGACGAAATCGTCCTTCTCGCGGAAGAATCCCCCGTCCACCACACTGCCACGACGACGAGGGACGAGTGCTTGAACTGTCATGCTCCGCACGCCTCGAACCATGCGCCCAACCTGAAGAAGCCCGAGCGTGAGCTCTGCCTCGGGTGCCACGACGAGCGCATCCGGGTCGGTGACTCGGTGCTCATCGACATGAAACGGTGGATGTCGGACCACGACGTCTGGCACGAGCCGATCCGCGAGGATGGCTGCGTCGGCTGCCATCAGCCCCACGGCAGCGAGAACTTCCGGCTCCTCGAGAAGGCCTTTCCAAGCAGCTTCTACGCGAGCTTCGAGCTTCGCTCCTACAAGCTCTGCTTCTCCTGCCACGAGGAGCGGCTGGTGATGAGCAAGCGGAGCCGCACCGCCACGGGGTTTCGTGACGGCGACCGGAATCTCCACTATCTGCACGTGAATCGGCAGAAGAAGGGTCGGAGCTGTCGCGCCTGTCACGACATGCACGCGAGCACGCAGCCGTTTCAGCTCCGAGAGCGCGTGAAGTTCGGCCGTTGGTTGATGCCGCTCAACTTCAAGAAGACGGAAACGGGCGGCTCCTGTTCGACGGGGTGCCACAAGCTGCGTGTCTACGATCGCGAGGCCGCCAGCGGCCGCGGCCAACGCTGAGCCACCGCGGCCTCGCCTGCCCGGGGCGCCTGCCGCCCCGCCTCGCAGCGGCGGCTTCCGGAAGTGTGTAGCGCGCGACCACACGCCGGTGTCTTTCTCCCCCCAGTTTGAAGGATTCCCGCGCTCGGACGCCTGTCCGCAATCCGCGACGCGGAGATCAAAACCTCATGAAATCAACAACTTCGAGCCCACCCGCCGCCGCTCCCAAGCCTGTCGAAAAAATGGCACGGAACATGCAATACCCCAGCATGATCGCTCCGAGAGGCGAGTTCAGATCCGGTCGGAGGGTCGCGCCTGCAGCTGAGAGGAAAGGAGAATCCAATGAACCTGAAAATGACGTCCTTGGCGGGCATCGCGATGCTGGTCCTGCTGGCTCCGGGATGGGCCGCGGCGAACGGCGACGGAACCGGAATCGCCAACAGTCCCCACGACTTCACGGACAACGTCGTCGCGGGGGTGGCGGGACCGCCGAACATCGAGAACGACGCCGCGAATGTCAACGCCTGGAACAACAAGCGAAAGGAGATCTGCCGAACCTGCCACGTACCCCATGATCACGGCGCTGTGCGCTACGGCAATCAGGGCATCCTGTGGAACCACCAGTTGACCACGAAGGCGTCCTGGCAGATGTACGCGTCCGATCCGTTGATGATCGACTTCATCGACGGGACCATCGAGGCCGCGCCGACAGGCACTTCCAAGCTCTGCCTCGGCTGCCACGACGGCGTCTCGGCGGTCAACCAATACGACGGCAAGGCTCCGACCGACGCTGGCTACGGAGGCGGAACGACCTACCTGATGTCCGCTTACGACGGCGGATTCTCGATCGGAAACACGGCGGCGAGCCTGACGAACAACCACCCGATCTCGGTCACCTACGACAACGTGGCGGATACGGGCTTGTTCGATCCGGCGGCGGCCACGATGGACAACGGCGACACCGTCTCCTCCCTGCTCGACAACGGGCGGGTGGAGTGTTCGACCTGTCACGATGTCCACAATCGGGAGTCGGTGCCCGGCACACACCTGCTGCGGGAGAGCACCAAGGGAGCGGACGTCACCGGCGCGGGCGCGAGCGATCTGTGCTTCGTCTGCCACGACAAGTAGGCCGTTGCGACGGGTTCGATCCGCGCCGTCGCATCGCGGGAGAAATGGGGCCGGCCCGGAGGGGCCGGCCCTTGTTGCATGTGGGGCGGGCCGCGGTGACACATTGACGTAGACTAAGCCCGATCGGGACGAGTCCAGATGCGCTGTCGGGATGGGATGGGGTGGGTGGTGAACGTGAAGCGACTCGAGATGGTTCCGCTGCCGTTCGCTCTTCTCGTCCTCTCGCTTCTCGCTCCGGGTCTGGCGATGGCTCAGCAGGAGGACCGCAGCTGTGTGCGGAGCGGGTGCCACGCCAACGTCGTGCGGCCGGAGGCGACCCATCAGCCGGTTGGCCGATGGCAATGTGTCTCGTGCCACGTCCCCGAGGCGGGCATTGCGCCCCACCCCGAACACCGCGGAAGTGTCTCCGGAGCTCTCTCGGATCCCGAGGACGGCGCTTTCTGCCTCACCTGTCACGCCGATTCCTTCGAACCACTGCGGCTTCGAGAGCGCCCAGGCCGTGAAGAGGAACCCGAAGGCGCGCGATTCGCGCACCACGCGCACGGCCCGGTCGCCGAGGGCCGTTGCAGCCCGTGCCATCAGGCGCACGGCCCGCCGCCCGCGCACCTGCTGCGCGGCGAGCTGCCGGAGGGCCTCTACCAGCGGTACCGGCGGTCTGCCTATTCCGCGTGCTATGGCGCCTGCCACGATGCGGGCCTCGCGGAGCGTGCGCGAACGGAAACGGCCACCGATTTTCGGAACGGCGAGGAGAATCTCCACTACCGTCACGTCGTTGCGCCGACGCGGGGCCGCAGCTGCCGCTTGTGCCACGATCCGCACCGCGCCGCGAACGCCGCGCTGATCAGGCGGGCGATGCCGTTCGGTGCGGAGCAGCTGACGCTGCGATTCGAGGCCACGCGGTCTGGTGGTTCCTGCACCACCAGCTGCCATATGCCGGTCGCGTACGATCGCGACAGAGCCATTCCGTCGCGCATGCGGGTGCGCGACCCGAGTAACGACAAGGAGGCTCGATGAAGGCAGAATTTCTCCGCGATCCCTGGGCGCCATGGGCTGCCGCGATCGGGATCGTCGCTGCGGCGCTGTTGGCAGGTTGCGGCACCGTCGGTGGCCCGGCGCAGGGGACACTCCTCTACCCCGCTCCGCCTCAGCGGCCCCGTGTCCAGTACCTCGAGACATTTACGGGTGCCGACGACGTGGAGGGGGAGGCGAGCCCACTGATGAAGTTCCTCGTCGGCGATATCAACAGTCGCCGGCGGTTTCGGAAGCCCACCGGGTTGGCGGTGCACGATGGCGTGATCTACGTGGCCGACCCGGGCTGGGACACCGTGCTCCGGGTCGACCTGAAGGAGAGGGTGTTCGAACCGCTCGGGGATCGCGGCGACGGGAAGCTGCGAGTGCCCGTCGCACTCGCCATCGACGATGAAGGCAGCCTGTATGTCGTGGACTCCGGTCGCAGGCAGATTGTTCAGTTCAATCCCCAGAGGGAATTCGTTCGAGCGTTCGAAAGTCCGGAGGAGTTCCAACCTTCCGGCGTGGCCGTGGCGGGGGACATCCTCTACGTGAGCAACCGCGCGCGGCACGAGGTGCTTCTCTTCGACCGCTTCAGCGGGGAGAGGGTACGCACCCTCGGTGAGTACGGCTCGCGTGACGGAGAGTTCAACATCCCGACCGCCCTGGCCGTCGATCCGGACGGTCACCTCTTCGTCACCGACATGGCGAATTTCCGGATCCAGGAGTTCGACGCGGAGGGAGACTTCGTTCGTTCCTACGGCTTTCTGGGAGATGGGCCGGGAACCTTCGCCAGGCCAAAGGGCATCGGCACGGACCGCGATGGTCATCTCTACACGGTGGACGCCGCGTTCGAGAACGTGCAGATTTGGGACACGAGCAACGCCCAGGTGTTGCTGTCCTTCGGAGGCCCTGGCGTATCTCCGGGCGATATGTACCTGCCGTCGGCGCTCACCGTGAGCTACGAACTCGTCCCGTATTTCGAGACCAGCGTGGATCCCGCGTTTGATCTCGAATACGTGATCGTCGTGGCGAACAATTACGGCCCACACAAGATCGCGGTCTACGGGTTCATCAATCCGAAGGATCCAGACCGCTATCCCGACTCTCCGATTTCTGATGAAGGCGAAGAGAACTAGCGCGCGCCTCCTGATCAGCGGGTGCACGGCCGGATCGCTGCTGCTGGCCGTTTCAGCCCTCCTGCCTGCTTGCTCGCCAACTCGACGGCATGCGGTTCTCAGCTTCGTCCTGGACGGAGTCCCTCCCTATCGATCGCCGCAAGAGCGGAGGCGTCTCGAGGCCGAAGCCGCCAGGCTCGCCGCAGCGGAGGCCTTGGGGCGCGGGGCTGTCGCGGGAGCGGAAGCAGTCGAGAAGCTCTCGCGCTTCGTCCACGGCCCATACGCGGCCAAGGAATGCGAGCGATGCCACGACCTGGAATCGGCCGCGAGCTTCCGGGAGTTCGGGTCCGGCAGGGTCGCGGGACGCTCGTCGAAGGTCGACATCGCCGAAGCGGGCCGGCTGCGCATGCCCATCGACGAACTCTGTGTGCATTGTCACACGGATCTCGGCACGGCGGATGCCGCGAACGACGGCCTCTGGGTTCACGGACCCGTGGCCAACGGTTGGTGCGTGACGTGTCACCAGTCCCACTCCTCCCGCTACCCGTCGCTGCTCCACTCGGAGCCGCCGGCCCGCCTGTGCGGACAATGCCACGTCCGCGAGGATCTCGTTGCGCAGACCGCCGAGCATCGTCCCATCGATCCACAGCAGGGATTTCCGCCGCCGTCGGCGCGTGCGTCTCTCGACCGGGAAGGCGAGACGGAGGAGGCGTCTCCGGAGCACCGTGTCGTGCAGGTGGTGAAGGACTGCACCCGCTGTCACGATCCCCATCGCGGTCCGGACCGGTTCATCTTGAAGGACCGTCGCGACTGGGGCCCCGATCCAGGTGGTGAGACCGGCCCTCGAGAATCCGATCCGGAGCCGGGCTCCCCGCCGCAGAGCGGATCACGGCTTTCCAGGGCGGCCCCGACGCCATGAAAGCCGCGACCCGATACCGACGTGCGCTCGAGAGAGCGTGGATCCCGGCCGCCCTCTGCTGCGCCGTGGTGATCGCCTCGCAGCCAGCGCACGCGCGCCGCAACACGCAGCCCTGGATCCACGTCTACCGCTGGAATGGCGAGGTGGCGGTCGACGTCCGCAACAACCACGACGTATTGAACACCTCCGGGCGCGAGAAGACGAAACGAAACGAGACCATCATCGGCGAAGAATTCTCGATCGGGGCCGACGGCTGGCTCTATCACCCGGCCCTTCTGCGTTTCTCGTCCGAGCTGGGGCTGGAATTCAATCAGGACATCATCCAGACGAACGCCAACGACGACACCAACGAGGTGGATATCCTGCAGGTGAATTTCGATCTGAATCTCGGCGTTCTACCGGAGAAGCCCTACCCGATCACTCTTTTCGCTAGCCAGTCGCACTCCGAGCTGGACGCACCCTTCACCGAGCGGCGCACCATCGATGCCCTCCGCTACGGAGGCGGCGTACATTTTCGTGAGCTCGCCGTCGGCCAATGGAAGATTCCATCTCGAATCTTCTACCGCCATTTCGACACGGATACGAGCGGCCGCATTCCCAACTCCAGAGAGCGCGACGAGATCGAGTTTGCGCTGGAGAACGAAACCGCCCGATCCAGAACGCGCCTCGAGTACGACTGGGAGTCGGTCCAATCCGATTCTGGAAGCGCCACACGGAAGTCGAACCGCCACATCGCGAGAGCGGATCAGGACTTCTACCTCGACGACGGGGGGCTGTTCTCCAGCCGCGTCTTGTTTTCGAACGACGACACCAACGACTTCAACATCCTGTCCGGGACGGTGAACGAGAATCTCAGTCTGATCCACGGTCCGTCGCTTCGTTCGAGTTACGGGTATACCTTCAACCTCCAGGACAACGCGTCGGACCGCCAAATCTCGAATGGTGGTTCCCTGGCGGTCACTCATCAGCTCTACGAATCCCTGGCGAGCTCGGCCATCGCCGGCGCGTCGTATTCGGACTCCGATCTGGGAACGATCTTGCGGGCGAACGGGGGCCTCGCATTCAACTACACCAAGAGGATACCCGGAGGAAACTTCGGCCTGCGCTTCATCCCGTCGTACGCCTACCAGGAAGACGACGTCAAGTCCGGTGTGCGATCGGTCATCGACGAGTTCCACGCTGTTGACGTCCTTCCCGAATTCGAACTCGTCGAGCTCTGTGTCATCGAGCCGACGATCGAAATCCGAGATGCGGGTACCGACGTTCCCCTGATCGCCGGACAATTCATCATCCTTCCGCGCGTCGGAGATTGCAGCCCGACCCGCATCCTGATCACGGACGCCTCGATCGCGGCGGTTTTCGTTTCCTACGACCACCGCACACTGCCGGCCCGGACCTTCACGACCACGGTGCTGACGACCGGCTTCAACATCTCGCTCTGGGAACACGTGTCCTTCGACATCAGCTACGCGGACACGAACCAGGACCTGCTGAACGGCCAGTCCCGCGATTCGACGCTCAGCGACAGCGAGCTGCTCCTCACCCATCTCGACCTCTTCTTCGAGCACCACCGGACGCGCCTGGAATTCGAACGATTTCGATCCGAAATCAGTCCCCGGGATCGATTCAGCGTGTTTCACAGCTACTCCGTGAAGCCCACGCGGAGGTCCACGCTGGGGCTCGGCGCGACCTATGCCTATGACAAGCTGACCGATACGAACCGGGAGACGAACGTGTTTGCGCTGACGGCAGACGGCACGGCATTGCTGCCATACGGCGTTCTCAGCCGTCTCAATTTTTTCACGCGCTACCTTTCCCAGAACGAGCAGAATTCGCTCGCGATCGGGGGCCTGTTCAGTCTGACCTATCAATACGGCTGGTTGCGCTTCGAGCTCCAGGACCGCTTCACGTGGGACCACTCGGTGGCAAAAGAGAACTTCAGTCAGACCACGGACGAAATCCAGAACTCGTTCTACTTCAGGATTTCGAGGCCCTTCTAGTGAACTTGCGTGTCCCGCAGGCGAAGATCTTCGAACGGCGTGTCCGCAGGCCGTTGCTCGCTGCGAGTCTATGCCTGGCGTTGCTCGCTGGAGTTGTTTCCGCCTGCCAGACCCCGCCCGGCAGCAGCGACCCCGGCGTGGCGGTAGCGACGCCCGACCTCGTCTGGCCAGGAGCGCCCAATCGGGCGCGAATCCGCTGGGAGACCGAGATCCGCAGCGCAGCCGACCTGGGGATTCGCCCGGGCTTCTTCCGCCGGCTCTGGGACTGGGTGGTCGGCCAGGATGCGCCGCACCTCGTCCGCCCGCACGGCCTCTCGGTCGACCCCGACGGGCGGCTCTGGGTCGCGGATTCGGGCGCGCGATGCGTGCATGTGTTCGATGCGAAGAGACGGGTGTACATGGAGCTGCCGCGCGACGGAGATCCGGGGTTCCTGTCCCCCATCGCCGTCGTTCACGACCCGAGTGGCGTGGCGTACGTGTCGGATTCTGCGCGCAACGTGATTCGCCGTCTCGATCGGAAGGGGCGCGATCTCGGCGAGTGGGATGGCAACGGCGAGTTGAGCCGTCCGACGGGGCTGGCCTTCGATCCGCGAACGGGCCTGCTGTGGGTCGTCGACACCGGAAATCACCGCCTGCTGGCGATGGACGACCAGGGGCGGATCCGCCGCGTCGTCGGGGGCAGGGGAGAAGGTCTCGGGCGTTTCAACTTCCCGACACATATCGTGATCGGTCCCGCCGGCCGACTCTTCGTGACCGATACCCTGAACTTTCGAATCCAGATCCTCTCTGACGCCGGAGAGTCGCTTGGCTCGATCGGAAGCGCAGGCGACGGACCGGGCTTCCTCTCGAAGCCAAAGGGGGTCGCTCTCGATGGAGATGGTCACGTCTACGTCGTCGATGGCATGTTCGACAACGTCCAGATCTTCGACGAGACGGGGCCTGTGCTGCTGCATTTCGGAAGTCACGGTCCAGCGCGGGGAGAGTTCTGGCTCCCGGCGGGCATCTGGATCGACGGGGCCGACCGAATCTACGTGGCCGATGGCTACAATCGGAGGATCCAGGTCTTCCGCTACTTGGGGGGATGAGCGCGGCATGAAGTTCGCGGTCGTGGGATTGATCGTATTCGCATTGCAGTTCGCGGCGCCTGTCGAAGCGGGGATTCGCGACACCGTGCACAATCTCGCCGCCCACGGGCCCGGTACGGTCCGGGCCGACGTGGAGAGCCGGATCTGCATCTTCTGCCACACCCCCCACAGAGCGTCGGAGACTTCCGGTGTGCTGTGGAACCGCAGCGATTCGACGGCGACCTACATCCCCTATCAAAGCCCGACGTTGCAGGCGATCGTCGATCAGCCAACCGGTGCGAGCAAGCTCTGCCTCTCCTGTCACGATGGCACCGTGGCGCTGGGCGAGCTTCGCAGCGAGCCCACTGAGATCGGATTCGTCGGAGGCGTGCGTTTCATGCCGCCCGGGGCGGGCCTACTGGGCACGGATCTCAGCGACGACCACCCCATCTCGTTCCTCTACGACAGCACGCTCGCCGCCGCGAACCAGGAGCTCGTCGACCCGATCGCACTGGATGGCGCCGTGCGGCTCGATGCTTTCGGCGAGCTCCAGTGCACGGCGTGTCACGATCCCCATGACGACAGCCTCGGTCAATTCCTCGTGGCTTCGCGCATGGAGTCTGCGTTGTGCCTGGAGTGCCACGATCCAACCGACTGGCCGACGGGATCCCACGCCACCTCGACGGCCACATGGAACGGGAATTCCCCGGATCCCTGGCCTCAGAGTGGTTTCACGACAGTCGACGAGAACGCCTGCGAGAGCTGTCACACCCCCCATGCGGCGCAGAGTCCCGAGTGGATCCTTCAACACTCCGCGGAGGAGGACAACTGCCTCGTATGTCACAACGGGAACGTGGCGGCCACCGACATCCAATCGGACATCACGGCTCCGTCACATCACACGGTCGAGTCGACGACCGGAACGCACACCCCCAACGAGGACGCGAGCCTGCCCATGACGGCGCACGTCGAGTGTACGGATTGCCACAATCCCCACGCGGCGACCAATGCAGCGGCTACCGCGCCGTTGGCGAGTGGGGCCCTGCGCGGCGCCTCCGGCATCGATTCGTCGCTCCAGGTCGTGAATCCGGTGACGTATGAATACGAGGTGTGCTTCAAATGCCACGGGCAATTCCCGATGACGAACCCGGTGATCAATCGCCAGCTCATCCAGAACGACAAGCGGCTGCAATTCGACCCGACCAACCCCTCCTACCACCCGGTGGTGAGCCTCGGCGCGAATCTGAATGTTCCGAGCCTCCTTCCACCGCTCTCCGAAGCGAGTCTCATCTACTGCGGAGACTGTCACGCCAGCGACAACGGCCCGGGGGCCGGCGGAAGCGGCGCTGCAGGTCCGCACGGATCGATCTTTCCACACATCCTCGAACGCCAATACAATCTGGTCGACAACGTTCCCTACGATCAGAACGCCTATGGCCTGTGCTTCAAGTGCCACAGCGTTCAGAGCATCCTGAACAACGAAAGCTTCAAGAAGCACAGCAAACACATCCAGAACGAGTCTGCGCCCTGCAGCGTCTGCCACGATCCCCATGGGGTCAGCTCGACTCAGGGAAATATCGTGAACAACACCAACCTGATCAACTTCGACGTGACCGTCGTGAGTCCCGACCCGGGAAGCGGGCGCCTGGAATTCGTCGACAAGGGTACGTTCAGCGGCGACTGCTATCTGCTCTGCCACGGAAAGCAGCACGGCCCGAAGGGATATTGAGGAACCCCTTCAACGGCGAGCGGATACCCTCTCGTGCCTCATCGATCCGTCGTCGATCGCCAGCGCAACCTTGACCATCAGCGTAAAGAGCAGCGCTCCCACCGCCCACACGCCGATCGAAACCGTCACTTCGTTGATGCTCGGATTGTAGTGATAGACCTCGCCGAGCACGTCGGGCGTCATTCCCGGCAGCAGGAGACCGAGCCCCTTCTCGATGAAGACACCACAGATCGCCAAGCCGCACGCCGTGATCAGCACCGGTAGGCGATGGCGGAGTGCGGGAACCATGAAGCCCACCAGTGCGAGGGAATCGAACAGCAGTGCCAGTCGCGAGTACGTCGCCACGTCGATGCGGCCGTTGCTGCCAAACCACTGGAAGCTCGCGTGAATCGAATGTGAGGTCTCGGCGTAGAACTCCGTGAAGACCTCGACGCCGAGGAAGAAGAGGTTCACCGCCATCGCGTAGGCCATCAGCTCGCCCATCCTGAAGAGGGCGGTGTTCGGAATCGACAGCTTTCCGATGCGCCGGAGAACCAGGAAGATCAGAAGCAGCAGCGCCGGCCCCGAGCAGAAGGCGCTCGAGAGAAAACGCGGTGCGAGGATGGCGGTGTGCCAGAAAGCGCGCGCCTTCAATCCCATGAAGAGCATGGCGGTCACGGTGTGAATGCCCACCGCGAGTGGGATCGACAGAAAGACCACCGGCATGATGAACGCCGGATTGTATTTCTGGCCCGTAAATCTCTTGAACAACAGGTACGTGACGATGAAATAGTTGATGGCGAAATAGCAGTTGAGAATGAGAATGTCCCAGATCAGCATCGAGAAAGGAAAATTCGGGGTGCCCAGGCCCGGCACCAGGTGCCATAGCCTCTCAGGGTGACCAATGTCCACGGTGACGAAGAGGATGCACATGACGATCGCGGCGACGGACAGCAATTCGGCGATCAGGACGACTTCGCGAAGCTGCCCCCAACGATAGACGTAGGCGGGCACGACGAGCACGACGGCTGCCGCAGCCACTCCGACGAGAAACGCGAAGTTTCCGATGTAGAAGCCCCAGGAGAGCTGATCGCGCATGTTCGTCGTGATCAGGCCGATCTGCAGCTGGTTGGAATATGCGACGACGCCCGTAAGCATGAGTAGCAGCAGCATTCCGACCCACGCGTAGTAGCCGCGCGTGCCGCGGCTGACGACGCCTGCGCTTCCGGTCACGAAATCCCTGAATAGGCTCAACGTCTCCATCACTTCTCCCGCGTCGGGTCCTCGCGCCGTTCACTCGTCTTCATCAATCGTAGAAATAGAAGAACTTCGGGTGAGTCTCCAGCTCCGCCTTCAAGACGAAGGTCCGTTTGTGTTCCAGCAGGTATCGGATTTCGCTGTTCGGATCGAGAAGGTTTCCGAACTTGCGCGCGCCGACGGGGCACGCTTCTGCGCAGGCCGGGTAACGCCCCTTGCGGACGCGCTGGACGCAGAAGCTGCATTTCTCGACCACGCCGCGCGTCCGCGGTCGGTTGCCGAGAATGTGCATGTCCGGGTTGATGTCTTCGGCGGGAACACTTGGCTCGCCCCAGTTGAAGTGGCGTGCTCCGTAGGGGCAGGCGGCGATGCAGTAACGACAGCCGATGCACCAGTCGTAATCGATCACGACGATACCGTCCGGCTCTTTCCAGGTGGCGCCAGCCGGGCAGACGTTCGTGCACGGCGAATCCTCGCAGTGCATGCAGGACACCGGGAGATAGAACTTTCCCTCGTCAGGCACCGTCTTGTGGTCGTAGTACGGATTCCCGTCTTCCAGATTGATGCCCCGGATCGCGTCTTCCCGTTCGAATTCCAGAACGCGGATCCATTGGATCTGCGGGTCGCGCGAGGTGTTGTTCTCCTCGACGCAGGCGTAGACGCACCGCCGACATCCGATGCAGCGCGAGATGTCGAGGCCGTAGCCGTAGACCACGCCATCCATCGGGCCTTCGGCGCCGACGGAGACCTCTTTTCCGTACTTCTTCGAGTACTTCCGCTCGAGGCGGTCGAGGAGGTCGCGAAGCCCGTCGTCCGAGAGCTCGCGAAAGTTCTTCTGGAAGAATGCCTCGATGTCGAAGGCTTCGGCCGCGCGGGGAACCCCGGCCGCCGCTGCGACGCCGACCGCAGCGGTCTTCAGGAATTCGCGGCGTGACGCGCCGCGGACTTCCCTTTCGCGCTTCGGCTCAGCCTTCTTCATGGCCAATCTCCACGGTTGTATTTCCGTCGACCGTGATCTGCGTTGGGGGCAGCGGCGGCGGCTCGGGCTCGAGCGCCTTGAAGGGCGGTCGATGGGGGTCGTGGCAGCTCACGCAGGTGCGATACTCCTTGCTTCCACGCCAATGGCCCGTGCGCTTTCCGTGCACCCCCGCCCGCCAGGCGGAGAGCTTCTGGGAATGGCACTGGGTGCACAGACGCCACGACTCCTCGAATTCGACCGGTGCCGCGTCTGCCAGGTGCAACTTCGAGTGATCGTCGATGTCGTGGCAGTGGAGACACCAGAGATCTCCATGTTCGAAATCCATCGCGTCGTGTTCGTCTTCGAGCTCGCGCACGGTGGGATTTGCCGGCTCGTCTTCATGGCAGTCGCTGCACGGCAGATACTCGTCGTCGATGGGCGGCGCGGGAAGCAGCACCGCAGCCGCGTCCGCGATCAAGGGACGGCTCGGATACGCGCGGCTGCTATCCGGCCGATAGTCCGTTCGTATCGAAGTCAGACCCGCGATCAGCACCACCGCGAGACCGATGATGACCCAGGTCGCCAGCTGCCCCGGCGGCATGCGCCTGTCGTCGGAATCGAGGGGGTCCTGACTCATGGTTCGACCTATTCTTCCTCGTCATCGTTCACGGACGGCTCGTAGCCCTCGGGGACGGGGTGCTCGATGGCCTTCACGGCCTGCTCGAAGTCGAAGCCGACCTTCGTGCCATCTGCGAGGGTGTATCGATCGGGCTTCCACGCCGGGCTGTCGTCGTTGTGACATGACCGACAGCCGTCTTCTTTCGGCGGGTAGATCAGGCCCTTGGAGATGGCGAGGTCCTGATCGATCATGATCTTCTTCTTCCGGTAGTCCTTGCCGGCGCCGTGGCACGATTCGCACTGCACTCCGAGAGTGGGATCGAAGCGCTTGTCCACGAGCTCCTTGGGAACTCCGTACGCGGTGACATGGCACTTGAGGCACTTCTCGTCCGTTTGCGGGTCGTCGACGCCGGCCTCGGCGGCCCATTCGGCGGCCTTCTTGCCGCCGAGGGTCTCGAACGCCTTCGAGTGTTTCGCGTCCAACCACACGCCGTACTGATTGCCGATGTCTTCCTTCTTGTGGCAGGTCTTGCACTTCTTCACTCCCACGAAGACGTGGTCTTTGGCGGAGGCGTCCTTCGGCCAGCCGGTTCCCAACACCAGGCAGGAAACGGCCACGGTGGCGAGGAGCAACCGCGTGAGCTCGGCACGCGACCGCGGGCCACCTGCGCGCGTCTGCGCCGCGATTTCGGGATGCCGCTGCATTCGATCCATCAATGTCGTTTCTCCCTTGAGGCCGGGGGAGGGTCGGGACTCTGGTCTACGAAGGACGACCTCCACCCTCGCAGGATTCATGC
>JBHHVG010000008.1:0-18147 GCA_046754165.1 Myxococcota bacterium | reverse complement strand
CTTCGTGAAGAAATGCACGTGGGTCTCGTCGAGCACGCCTCGCGGGCCGTACTCGAAACGCCCTACCAGCAGGGACAGGCGGTAGAACCACAGGGCGATATTCGGCGTGGAGATGATGAGGTGCCCGTTCTCCTTGAGAAACCGGCGCGCCCCGCGCAGGAGCTGAACGCGGTTTCGCAGGTGCTCGATCACGTCGGAGACCACCACGTAGTCGAAGTCCCGACCAAAGGGCAGCTCGAGGGGATCGTCGAGATCGCGCTCGAAGTACTCGTCGAGGTCCGGAGCGCGGTCCGCGCGCGCGCCCTGATCGACGCCGGTCACTCGCACGCCCTTGGCCTTCAGCGGCGCCGCCAGCAACCCCTGGGAGCAGCCGAGGTCGAGAACGCGGCTCCCTCCGGCGATCGCCTCGACGATCTGCATATGCGAGCCCGTACGGCTGCGCTTGAGGGTGTACTTCACCCCTTCGTCGACGAAGTACTGACCCAGCCGGTAGACGTGGAGCTGGTGCAGGCGGTAGTCGACCGCACAGCGCCAGGCGCTCAGGGCCTCGCCCAGCGCGGCGCCACGCGACGAATACTCGTGCCACGCCGGCGAGACGGGCAGCTCCTGCAGTGGGACACCGAGCACCCGGCACTGGATCACGAGCTGCGTGTCGAAACGGCGGTCGTCGGCGTTGAGCTGGAACGGAATCCGCTCGATGGCCCGCATGGCGTACACCCGGAAGCCCGAGTGGTAGTCGCGCAGACGCAGACCGAGAAGCCGATTCTGGAAGCCCGTGGCAACCGCCCGGGCGATGATGTCCGGGATCTCCCTCAACGGGCCCGACAACTGGGAGCGACGCAGCGCTCGGCTCGCGAAGACCATCTGGAAGGGATCGGCGAAGATCGGCTCGAGCAGTGCGGGCAGCGCTTGCGGTGGATGCGCGCCGTCTCCGCGCATCATCACCACGTGATCGAAGTGGTTGAGCAGCGCGTACTCGAGCGCTGCCTTGCGCGCGGCGCCGTAGCCGGCGTCCCGGGGAAGGCGGTGGAACCGCAGCGCCGCCGACCCCGGCGCGCGCTCGCCGAAGACCGCAGGGCGTTCTTGCATCACGACGATCTCGATGAGCTTCGCGAGGGCACCTGCGGGAATCTGGGCGAGGACGTCGCGAATGGTCTCCGGATCCGGGCACTCGAACAGGAACAGCGCGATGCGAGGCGCTGGGCGGCTGGACACCGTCACTCGCTCCTGCATTCCGACGTCCTCGGTGAGCTTCGCCGGGGAGTGTTCTCGGGAGACGGCCATCGCCGAAAGCTACCACGCCCTCCGCACACCGTCAGAGAGGAGACACCACCACGCCGTCGAGCAGACGGGTCGATGGAGAGGCTTCCTCGCTGGATCGAAGCCACGATGTCATTGCAGGCGGCGCTGCGTCGAGCTATCGCCCCAGCTTCCCCGCGTGCTTCACGTTGCGGGCCTCGCAGATCAGGATCACATCCTCGGCGATGTTGGTGGCGTGGTCGCCCACGCGCTCGAGGTTCTTCGCGATCAGGATGGTGTCGACGGTCTCCGAGGCGGTCTCGGGGTTCTTCGGGATCCCGCGCAGAGCCGCCACGATCACCGCGGCCTCCTCGGCGTCGATCTGGTCGTCTTCGTCCAGGATCGTCCGTGCGGCCTCGGCGTCGACTACGTTGTACGCATCGATGGCGCGGCGGAGCAGGCTCCGGGTGTCGTTGGCGAGCTCGACCAGGCCGGCGTCTGCCGGGGCCCTCGGGCGACGAGAGAGCCGCAGCCCGCTCTTTGCGATGTTTCGCGCCAGATCGCCGATCCGCTCGAGGTCGTTGGCGATCATCTTGATGGCCACGACCTCGCGCAGGTCGCCGGCGACGGGCGCCTGCAACGCGAGCGCCTTCAGGACCTTGTCGTCGATCTCGAGATCGAGACGGTCGATGTCGAGGTCGTCCGCCGCGACCTGCTGCGCGAGCTCAGCGTCGCGCTGCCAGACCGATCGCATCGCCTTCTCGAGGATCGCCTCCGATCTGCTCGCCATCCGCAGCAACGTCACTCGCAGATCCTCGAGAACGTCATCGACAATTCGAGTCATCCCATCCACTCCTGGATCAACCGTAACGGCCGGTGATGTAGTCCCGCGTTCGTTCCTGCTTCGGATTCGTGAAGATCTCCTCGGTGACGGCGTACTCCACGAGTTCGCCCAGGTGGAAGAAGGCCGTCCGCTGGGAGACACGCGCCGCCTGCTGCATGTTGTGGGTCACGATGGCGATCGCGTAGCGGCCGCGCAGCTCGTAGATCAGCTGCTCGATCTTGGCCGTCGCGATGGGGTCGAGCGCTGAGCAGGGCTCGTCCATCAGGATCACCTCCGGGTCCACCGCGATGGCGCGGGCGATGCAGAGACGCTGCTGCTGTCCTCCCGACAGGGCAGTGCCCGGCGCGTCCAAGCGGTCCTTCACCTCGTCCCAGAGTCCTGCGCGGGTCAGGCTCCTCTCGACGATCTCGTCGAGCTGCGTTCCCTTGCGCGCGATGCCGTGGATGCGCGGGCCGTAGGCGACGTTGTCGTAGACCGACTTCGGAAAGGGGTTCGGCTTCTGGAAGACCATGCCCACCCTGGCGCGGAGCTGAACGACGTCGATGTCACCGCCGTAGATCGATTGGCCGTCCAGCGCGATGTCCCCGACCACCCGGCAGCCGGAGATCTCATCGTTCATCCGGTTGAAGCACCGGAGCAGGGTCGATTTCCCGCAGCCGGAGGGGCCGATCAGGGCGGTGACCTCCTCTTCGATGATCGGCAGGTCGACCTTGCAGACCGCCTGCTGGGAGCCGTAGAAGACGCCCACACCAATGGCACTCATCTTGGGCCGACGGGTGTCGCGGTCCGCTCCTTCCCGCACGCGCTCCTCCTCGACTGCGAAGTGCTCCGCTGTTGCGCTCACGATCACCGCCGCTCCTGGAATTTCTGGCGCAGGACGATCGCTCCCGCGTTCATCAACACCAGGAACCCCAGAAGAACGAGAATGGCGCCCGAAACCTTCTCCACGAATCCCCGCTCCGGGCTGTCCGCCCACAGGAACACCTGGACGGGCAGCACCGTGGCGGCATCCGTCATGCTCCCCGGCACGTCCGCGATGAATGCCACCATTCCGATCATCAGCAACGGCGCGGTCTCGCCCAGCGCCCGGGCCATGCCCAGGATGGTCCCGGTGAGGACGCCGGGCAGGGCCAGGGGCAGCACGTGGTGGGCCACGATTTGAAGCGGAGAGGCCCCGAGCCCTCGGGCCGCCTCGCGGATCGAGGGCGGCACGGCGCCAATCGAGGACCGCCCCGCGATGATGATCGTGGGGAGGGTCATCAGGGCCAACGTCAGGCCGCCCACCAGCGGAGCGGAGCGCGGAAGCTTCATCACGTTGAGGAAAAGGGCCAGTCCGAGCAGACCGAAGACGATGGACGGAACGGCCGCCAGGTTGTTGATGTTCACCTCGATGAAGTCGCTCCAACGGTTGCGGGGCGCAAACTCTTCGAGGTAGACCGCGGTCAGCACGCCGAGGGGGAACGACACGGCGAGAGTGACCAGCAGGGTGAGGCATGTGCCAACGACGGCACCCCAGATCCCGGCCAGCTCCGGCTCCCGCGAGTCTCCAGACGTCAGGAAGGTCGCGTTGAACACGCTGCGGATGCGCCCTTCGGCCTCGAGCCGATCCACCCAGGCGATCTGCTGGTCCGTGAGTCGCCGCTCGGATTCCGGCCCTTCGCGCGCGATCGCCCCCTTTCTCAGCAGGTCGACCTCGTCGTCGGCCGGAATCCAGATGGACTCGGTCTGCCCGGTCAGCGAGGGCATTCGCGCGGCGCGTTCCGCCAGGATCCGGCGGGCACCACTGCTCACGAGACCCGTCAGAGCGCGAAGCGAACGGCGGTCCTCGACGCCGGGAAACAGCCGCTGGAGGGCCAGGCGCAAGAGGGCGCCATGATCCGCGCGCTGCACGGCGTCGGCGCGCTCGTCCGTGGTCAGGACGTCGAGGTCACCGAAAGCCTCCGTGTCGAAGGTCACGTCGAGACGGAGTTGGGTCTGCCGGAACGCGGAGTGTCCATTGGAGATGATCGCGGTGAGCAGACTGCCCAGCGTCACCACCGCGACGCCGATTGCCAACAGCCCGTAGAGACGGAAGCGCCGCTCGGACGCGTGACGCCGACGCAGGCAGGCGGCCATCTCCCGGGACGACCAGCGCTCCCGATCGTTCTCGCGCTCGTCAGTCATACTGCTCCCGGAAGCGCCGGACGACGTAGAGCGCCACGAGGTTGAGACACAGGGTTACGCTGAAGAGGACCAGACCGAGAGCGAAGACCGACAGCGTCTTGGCGCTGTCGAACTCCTGGTCGCCGGTCAGCAGGGTGACGATCTGGACGGTCACGGTCGTGACGGCCTCGAGCGGATTGGCCGTCAGGTTCGCCGCCAACCCGGCAGCCATCACGACGATCATGGTCTCGCCGATGGCGCGAGACACGGCCAGCAGGAACGCACTGATGATGCCGGGCAGCGCCGCCGGCAGGATCACCCGCTTGATCGTCTCCGAGCGCGTGGCGCCCAGCCCGAGCGAGCCCTCGTGAAGCGACCGGGGCACCGCGTTGATCGCGTCGTCAGAGAGAGAAGACACGAATGGAATGATCATGACGCCCATGATCAACCCCGCCGCCAGGGCGCTCTCCGAGGCGACGTCGAGCCCGAGGGCCGTACCCGCTCGACGCACGCAGGGACCGATCGCCAAGGCGGCGAAGAAGCCGTAGACCACCGTCGGTACGCCGGCGAGGACTTCGAGCAGCGGCTTTGCGAACGCGCGCACCCGATGAGTCGCGTAGCAGGTCATGTAGATCGCAGACTGCAGGCCGACCGGCACAGCGACGGCCATCGCGATGCCGGTGATGAGAAGGGTCCCGGAGAAGATCGGAAGCGCGCCGAAGGAGCCGGAGCTTCCCACCTGATCGGTGCGCAGGGCCGTCTGGGGGCTCCAGTGGGTCCCGAAGAGAAACTCCGTCGGACTCACCCGATCGAAGAACCGCACGGTTTCGGTGGCCAGAGATAGAACGATTCCCAGGGTCACGAGGACGGCGAGTGTGGAACACGCCATCAGCGCGGCCTTGACCGCCCGCTCCACGCGGTCGCGCGCCGCAAGTGCTGGATGGATCCGGCGCAGCGCCAGCGCGGCTCCGCCCAGTGCGACGATTCCGCCCACCGCGAAGAACAGGGCGGCGCCGCGGAACTCCAGGCTCTCGTAGTCCTCGGCGGCGGCGACCAATTCCCGCGCGTCGGATCTCTGGGAGATGTTCCCGGATACCACGTTCTCGAGATCGTTGAAGAACAACGAGATCTCGGCTTCCGAGGACCCGGCCGCGCCCTCGGGCAGGCTGAGAAGAGTGACCGCTTCGAGGGCCGAGGAAGCGCTCACCGCCCAGATCACGGCGATGGCCAGCGCCGGGACACCGCACCAGAGCGCGGCGTACCAGCCGTAGTACCCGGGCAGGGAGTTCAGACCGCGCGCGCCGTCCGGGGCCATGGAGAGCGCCCGCCGACGGCCGAGCACGAAGCTCGATCCAGCGGCCAGACACAGAAGAGCCGTCGCGAGAACCGTCACGTGCAGCTGGCTACTTCTCTGCAGCCACCCCCGGTCGACCCACCCGTGGCACCAGCGCGACCGCGTCGGCGCGGTTCTTCTCCCTCTCGACCATCGGGGAGGGGATCAGGCCCTTGTCGGTCAGGTAACCGAAGTCCCCAAAGGTCTTCTCGCTCGTGAACTCCGTCAGGAACTCCCTTATTCCCGGGATCGAACCGACGTGGGCGTTCTTGACGTAGAAGTAGAGCGAGCGGGACAACGGGTACCTCCCGGAAGAGATGTTCTCGAAGGTCGGATCGACGCCGTCTACCGAGCTTCCCTGGATCACATCGCTGTTCTGGTCGAGAAAGCTGTAACCAAAGACACCCATGGCACTCTCGTTGGCCTCGAGCTTCTTCACGATCAGGTTGTCGTTCTCCCCCGCCTCGATGTACGCGCCGTCCTCGCGAATAGAGCGGCAGATCTCCTTGTAGCGGGACTTGTCCAAGGCCTTCAGCGCCGCGATTTCCGGGAAGGTCTGGCAACCGCCTTCGAGCGCCAGTTCGCCGAAGGCGTCGCGCGTTCCCGAGGTCGGCGGCGGACCCAGCACCTCGATCTCGACATCCGGAAGCGACGCATCTACGTCCTTCCATGTCTTGTTCGGGTTCGGAATCAGGTCGCCGTTCGTGGCCGGAACCTCCTTCGCCAGCGCGAGGAAGATCTGCCGGAGTGATAGCGTCGGCTTGCCTGCCCGTCTCGAATTCGCGATCACGATGCCGTCGTAACCGACCTGGACTTCCGTGATCTCGGCGACCCCGTTCGTCGCGCATCGCTCGATCTCCGACTGCTTGATCCTCCGGGAGGCATTCGTGATGTCCGGGTGCTCCACACCGACGCCGGCACAGAAGAGCTTGAACCCGCCGCCGGAGCCGGTGCTCTCGATGATCGGTGTCTTGAAGGAGGTCGACCGGCCAAACTCTTCCGCCACCGCCGCCGCGAAGGGGAACACGGTCGATGAGCCCACGATGCGGATCTGGTCGCGAGCCGAGGCGGGAATGGCCACGGCCAGTGTCAGGGCCGCCCATGCGAAAACCGTTGAAAACCGGTCGCGTTGCATGCTTCATTCTCCTTTGAATCGCTGCGCCATCTCAGGGCGCGCATCTACGCGCCGGGAACGACCGCGCAACGTGGGAAAAGCTAGGGAGCCCCGGTGACCGGCCCCGGGCGATTGCGTGACGGATCGGTGAAGTTGCTCCGTTCCCGTGGGAATCGCCCACCCCTCTGCCGCCGCGGCAGGCCCCATTGCTCCGAAGACGCCCAGTGCTGCTAGCACTGCCAATGCTCTGATGAATCCCGCGTGCACTTCCTCCCCGCCGCGTGAGCGCCCTGCGCCTCCTCGGCGGGGCCTACCCGGCACGCGGGACGGTAGGAACGGAGAGTGAAGGCCCGATCGCGCCTGCGTGACGAAGACGTGAATTCAGGCGGGGGCGGAGGCGGGGGCGGCCGGGAGCGTGACCGAGAACGTGGCGCCCCGTCCGGGTTCGCTCGCGAGGGAGATCTCGCCGCCCATGCTCGACACCAGGTGCTTGACGATGGAGAGACCCAGACCGGTCCCTCCCACGGCGCGCGAGCGGGAGGCGTCGACCCGGTAGAAACGCTCGAAGACGCGGTCCTGGTCGGCAGGAGCGATACCGATGCCCGTATCCCTGACCCTCAGGGACACCGCTTCCGGGCCCGCCTCGACGACCACCTCGACCGTGCCACCGGCGTCGGTGTAGTTGATGGCGTTGTCGATCAGGTTGGACAACACCTGCTCCACGTTCTGCGGGTGCGCCCAGGCAACAGCGGGACCCAGGGCCAGGACCTCGACGGTGAGCCCGCGCTCCCCGAAGCGCTCGGTCGCATCGCGGACCACCGCCTGCGCGAGAGCCGCCACGTCGACCCGCTCCGGATCCGTCGCGAGCTGCCCCGCCTCGATCATCGAGAGCGCGAGCAGGTCGGAGACGAGATTGCCGAGGCGGATCGCGTGGCGGTTGATGACGTCGATACAGGAATCCCTCTCCACATCCGACATCGGCGCGCTGCCCTGGAGCGTCTCCGAGAAGCCGCGGATGGCCGTCACCGGCGTGCGCAGCTCGTGGGAGGCGTTGGCGACGAAGTCGCGCCTCACCGCTTCGAGCCTCGCCACTTCGGTGATGTCATGGAAGACGGCAACGGTCCCCATGCGGGGCAGTCCGCTCTTCGGGAAACGAACTGCGTGCACCTGGAAGATGCGCCGATCCGCGCCGATCTTTTCGATCCGGCGCGAGACTGGCTCATCGGTCTGCGCCGCGTCGACCAGCAGGGATTCGACCCCCGCATCGCGGACGACTTCGATCGGCGCGCGTCCCGCCTCGTCTCCCGTGATGTCGTAGAAGTCGCGCATGCGCGCGTTCACCAGCAGCACGCGCCCGTCGGCGTCGATCACCAGGACGCCCTCGACCATGCCGTTGAGGACGGCATGGAGCTGCTCCTTCTCCCGGGTCGTCTCGTCCAGGCGCTGCCGGATCTGCGACGCCATCTGATTGATGGCGTTCGAGATCCCACCCAGCTCATCGACCGCGCGCAGCGTCAAGCGACTGTCCAGGTCCCCGCCGGCGATGGAGACGGCGGCGCGGCGGAGCTCGCGCAGCGGGCGCAGGATCAGCCAGGACAGCGCGTAGGAGCACGCCAGCGCCGCGGCCAGGCCGACGCTGCCGGCCAGCAAGAGCTCCCGGCGCAGTTCGCCGACGGCCTGGCCCACGGCCGACAGGTCGACGGCCAGGCGGACGACGCCTCCACCGTCCCCCTCCACCGGAATGGCGTAATAGAAGAGCTCGCGTCCAACAGTCTCGCTGCGGCGCTCGCTGGTTCCGGGGCTTCCGAGCAACGCCGCGCGGATCTCGGGGCGGTGCGCGTGGTTCTCGACCGATGGCAGCTTCTGGAGGGACACGTTGGAGTCGGCGACAACGACGCCCTGGCGATCGATCAGGGTGATGCGGGCACCCGCCGCCGCCTGCGCCCGATCGACGATCGCGTCGAGCTCCGCCATGCGGCCCGCCTCGAACCGAACGCCCTGCACGAGGGTCCGCACGAGCTTCGCCCGATCCTCCATGGATTCGCGGATGCGCACCAGCTCGCGCTGTCGCAGCCCGCGCTCGGCGAAGAGTCCGGTGACGGCGACGACGAAGGCCACCAGGGCCGCCGTAGCGGCCATGAGCTGGAGCTGGCTACGCGACATGGACCCCGCCAACACGTCCGATCTCGGTGCCGGCTCCGGGACGAAAGCTCATTCGGCGAATCGATAGCCGATTCCGCGGACCGTTTCGATCATCGCCCCGCCGCTGCCGAGCTTCTCGCGCAGCCGTTTGAGATGGGTGTCGATGGTGCGGGTGGTGACGGTGATGTCGGAGCCCCAGACCTGGTCGAGAAGTTGCTGCCGCGTCATGACGCGGCCCGGACGCCGCATCAGCTGCTCGAGCAGGTCGAACTCCTTGGCGGTGAGATCGACCTCGTCGTGGTTCAGGAAGCAGCGGTGGCGCTCCGAGTCGAGCCGCAGACCCCCCCGCTCGAGCGGCACCCCCCCATCCGAGCCACCGGACGGGCGGCGCAGGACCGCCTGCACCCGAAGCGCCAGCTCTCGGGGACTGAACGGCTTGGTCACGTAGTCGTCCGCACCCAGCTCGAAGCCGACGACGCGGTCGACCTCGTCCGCGCGTGCGGTGAGCATGATGATGGGCAGCGACGCAAAGTTCGCATCGGCTCGCAGCGCCCGGCAGACCTCGGTCCCAGAGATGTCGGGAAGCATCAGGTCGAGCACGATGAGATCCGGTGCGCTGCGGCGCACGGAAGCGAGGGCCGAGCGGCCATCCACCGCGGTCTCGACCTCGTATCCCGCCTGGGTGAGGTTGATGCGAACCAGCTCGAGAAGATCCGGCTCGTCGTCCACAACGAGAATTCGTCGATGCATTCGAACGCACCATATCAAGCACGACCGGCAGCGAAAACGGCTGGGGTGCGTGTGTCCCGAAATCGGCTCGCAATCGTCACCGATCCCTCACACGAGCGGCTCCGGGATCGCCCACCCGAGGGTTGTGACACAGATCCGCGTCGAAGAGCCGTTCCTTTCGGAGACCGAACCCGTACGGGCCGAACGCGCAGCTGGGATGCGGCCGGTTCCTCCGCCTGCCAATCACCGTTGAAATGTCGCGGGGTCCCCCTGGGAACCGGCTCTGCGCCGCGGCCTTGGGGCGCTTTCCCACAGCTGCCGTCGCCGGATCGACGCGAGACCGCGGAGTGAGGGTCGGAACAAGGATCGCGGTAATTTGTGGAGTTTTCTGCAGCCAATTCCCCCTGAAGTGACCGATAATGCCGTCTCGGGTGGTGGGGAGGGACGGCGATGATCGAAAAGCTCACGACCGGCGTCGGCATGGCGGTGCGCGCGGGCGCGGTGCCGGTGCTGCTCGGCGTCCGCATCGCGGAGCGCCGGCGCAAGCACGGGCACCCGGGCGTCCCACAGGCGAAGGCGGGCTGGGTGACGACCACCGCAGCGGCCCTCGACGAGGTGTTCTTCGCGACCGAGATCGCCATGGCGCCGCTGATCTCGCCTCGCGAGCGCAAGCGTGTGCGCGGCGAGCTCACCGCGACCATCGATTACTACGATGCGCGCGGCTGGTTCGACGACCCCAGCGGCTACCACGCGCAGCCGCCGGCCGCAGAGGTCTCCCGCTTCGACGAGGTGCGCTCGGGCTGGTTGCCGTACCGCCACATGCGCTTCGAGAGCGGATACGATCCCCACGAGGGTCAGCCGGGCCGCGAGCGATGGCTCGATCACGAAGCCAATCGCACCGCGCACGCCTGGCTGCTCAAGCACCCGGGCCCTCCGCGGCCCTGGCTGGTGTGCGTCCCCGGCTACCGCATGGGCCGGCCGACGGTCGATTTCACGGGCTTTCGAGCGGGCTGGCTCCACAAGCAGCTCGGTCTCAACGTGGCGATCCCGGTGATGCCGCTGCACGGACCGCGGCGGGTCGGCCGGCGTGGCGGGGACGGCTTCTTCTCCGGCGACTTCATCGACACGGTCCACGCCCAGACCCAGGCCATCTGGGACATCCGCCGTCTGATCGGCTGGCTGCGCTCCCACGGCGCCCCGTCCGTCGGGGCCTACGGCATCTCCCTGGGCGGCTACACCGCGGCGCTCCTCGCCTCGGTCGAAGACGACCTCGACTGCGTGGTGATCGGCATTCCCGCCACGGACTTCTCGCGATTGCTCCAATCCCACATCCCGAACTTCCTGCTGGACGCGACCCGGCAGTTCGGCATCTCCTTCAGCGACATCGAGAGTGCGCTCTCGGTGGTGTCGCCCTTCTCCTTCGCGCCGCGCGTCCCCCACGAGCGGCGCTTCCTCTACGCCGGGGTCGTCGACCAGTTGGCTTCGCCGGACCACGCGCGGGACCTGTGGCGCCACTGGGGAGAGCCGCGCGTGGCGTGGTACCAGGGCGGGCACATCTCGTTCCTTTGGCAGCCGGAAGTGCGCGAAATTCTTCTCGAAGCGCTGGGACGGTCCGGCATGGCCGACCGCGAGCCCCTCGAACCCGCCGCGACGACGGCGTAGTCTCGTCGGCGACACGGGCGAGGCCTCGTCGCGCCCGTGACGGGTGTCCCGTGCCCACCGGATTCATCGTTCAGCCGACCTACCGCGTCCGTTCCGGGCGAGCGGTCGTCCAGCTCTTCGGCCGCCTCTCGAGCGGCGAGGCGTTTCTCGTCGAGGACGACCGCTTTCGCCCGTACTTCTTCATCGGCGAGCACGATGCAATCGCCCTCGCCGGGGCGGGCGATTGTGAGATCGCGCAATCTCCCCTGACGGACTTCGCCGGCCGACCCGTGCTCCGCGTGACCGCCGCGCTGCCGAGCGACGTCCCCGTGCTGCGCGAGAAGGTCGAGCGCGCCGGAGGGCGGGCACTGGAAGCCGACGTACGCTTTCCGTACCGCTACCTCATCGATCGCGGCATCCGCGGCGGACTGTCGATCGAGGGCACACCGCGGGAGTCCGAAACGGGTCTCCTGCGTTTTCGCAATCCGGACCTGGCACCCGCCGCGTGCCGTCCGGAACTCACCATCCTGTCCGTCGACCTCGAGACCACACCGGACGCCGGTGCGATCTACTCGATCGCACTGGTCGGCGGGGACGTGGACGAGGTCCATCTGGTGAGCGACAGGGCCGTCGACGGCGCCATCCGCCACCGGAACGAGGCGCAACTCCTGGCGGCCGCCTGCGCGCGGGTGCGCGCGATCGACCCGGACATCGTCACCGGCTGGAACGTCGTGGACTTCGACCTGCGCGTCTGGGAGCAACGCTGCCGCGCGCTGGGCGTGCCCTGCGAGCTCGGCCGCGTGGACGGTCCCGTGCGTTTCGATCGCGACCAGCGCTTCACCCGGCAATCGCGAGCCGACATTCCCGGGCGCATGGTGCTCGACGGAATCCCGCTGGTGCGCGACGCGGTCCGCCTCGAGGACTACCGCCTCGAAACCGCCGCGCGTTCGATCCTGGGCCGCGGCAAGCTCATCGATCACGAGGTTCCTGACCGTGCCGCCGAGATCACCAGGCTCTACCGCGAGGAGCCGGCGGCCCTCGTGGCCTACAACCGCGAAGACTCGCGGCTCGTCCTCGACATCCTCGAACACGAGGGGCTGCTCGACCTCACCATCGAGCGCAGCTCGCTCTGCGGCATGCAGCTCGACCGCGTGGGCGCGAGCATCGCCTCCTTCGACCTGGTCTACCTGCCCGAGCTGCGCGGCCACGGCGTCGTCGCCCCGAGTGTCGACCGGGCACGGGAGCCGGCGCGCGTGCGGGGGGGAGCGCTCCTCGAGCCGCAGCCGGGCCTCCACGCGGGCGTGGCGGTGTACGACTTCAAGAGCCTGTATCCGAGCTTGATCCGCACCTTCAACCTGGAGCCGCTCGCCCACGTCCGGGCGGGACCGGACAGCCTCCACGCCCCGGGCGGCGCCCGCTTCGCGCGCGGCGACGCCATCCTGCCCGCGGTGATCGAGCGCTACATGCAGCGCCGCGACGAGGCCAAGACCCGCGGAGACCGGCATGCGGACCAGGCCATCAAGATCATGATGAACGCCCTGTTCGGTGTACTCGGCGCCGCATCGTGCCGCTTCTTCGACCCGGCCATCGCCAACGCGATCACCGGCTTCGGCCAGCAGACCCTGGCCTGGACCCGCGACGCCTTCGAGGACTGCGGCATGCAGGTGCTCTACGGCGACACGGATTCGGTCTTCGTGAAGCTCGCCGTCGGGAGCGGCGTCGTACCCGACGGTCTCGCGGAAGAGCTGCGCGATCGCGTCCGTGCGACGCGACTGGCCGGCGGTGACGCGCCGCCTCCAGACGGGGATGTTGACGCGGCTGTTCAAGGACGAGGAGATCGTGCCGTTCGTGGTCGATCTCGTCGCGCGCATGAACGCCGGCGTGCTCGACGACGAACTCGTGTACACCAAGCGGATCCGCAAGGGGTCGGTCGACCGCTACACCGCCAGCACGCCTCCCCACATCCAGGCGGCGCGCAAGGCCGGAGAACGGTCCGGTCCGATCATCCGCTACCTCATCACGAAATCCGGGCCCGCGCCGGTGCTCCCGGGGCTGCCGCTCCCGGCAGCGATCGACCACCGCCACTACATCGAAAAGGTCATCCGACCTGTCGCCGACGCGATCTTCCAGGAGATCGGCCTGTGCTTCGACGACGCCCTCGACCGGCCGCGCCAGCTCTCCCTGCTCTAGTGTAGTATCTCGAGGACCCGACGATACCCGAGCAGAGGCCCGCTCCGGGAAGGAACCCCGCGTGAAATACGCCGAGGGTTCCTCGGGCGTCCGGGCGTCCCCTTGGGTCGCGTCACCCGGCGCCGTTCACGCGGCTTTGCGGGATCCGACGAGTGCGACGATGGCCTGCTCGATGCCATCGACGCTCAGGTGGAACATCGGGAAGATGCTCTTGATCGCGCGGGTGGTCTGGGTGAGATCCCAGCCGGTCGGCGGATCCGGGTTCAACCACGCGCAGCGATGGAAGTGGTCCTGGATACGGAACAGCCAGTCGACGCCCCGGGTTTCGGATTCCATGCGCGGGTTGATGTTTCCGCGCACGCCCATCAGCTCGTGGGGGTGCATGGCGGCGTCTCCCACCAGCAACACCTTCCAGTTCGGACCGATCGTCCGCAGCAGGTCGCCCGTCGGGACGCGGTCCTTCCGGAACAGGCGCGCGTCCTCGTAGACGTACTCGTAGATGCAGTTGTGGAAGTAGTAGGCCTTGAAATCCCGCAGGCCCCGCTCTTCGTGGAGGGCAGTCAGCAGGCGGCTCATGGGGCGAAAGTACGGGTCCATGGTGCCGCCGACGTCCATCAACAACAGCAGCCGAACATCGTTGCGGCGCTCGGGCCGGAAAACGAGCTCGATGTCGCCGGCATTCTTGCAGGTCTCGTCGATGGTCTCGTCGAGGTCGAGCTCCGTCGCCGGGCCCATCCGCGTGAGATGACGCAGGCGCTTCAGGGCCACCTTGGTCTGACGCAGGTCCATGGTGGCGTCGGTCCGGTAATTCACGTAGCGGCGGTCTTCCGCGACCTTCATGGCGGAGCGATTGCGGCTCTCCCCACCCACGCGGATGCCGGTGGGGTGCTCGCCACCGTGACCGAAGGGCGAGCGCCCACCGGTGCCGATCCACTTTCCGCCGCCGTCGTGGCGTCCGGTCTGCTCCGCCAGCCGCTCGAGATACTTCCGCATCAGCTCGTCGCCAGTCAGCAGCTCGAGGGCGGCGCGCTCCTCCTCGGTGAGCTCCCTGAAGTTCTTCGGATCTTCCAGCCACTTCATCAGCTCGTCCGGTACCGAAAGCTCGCCTTCCACACCATGAAAGACGCGCGCGAAGACCTGATCGAAGGCGTCGAAGTAGGTCTCGCTCTTCACCAGACAGGAGCGCGAGAGATTGTAGAAGCTGAGGAGTGAGGAGCTGTGCTGTCCCTTCTCGAGAGCGGTCATCAACATCATCCATTCCTGGATGGCGACCGGAACACCCGCTTCGCGCAGTCCGTAGAAGAGGTCGAGGAACATCGCGTCTCCAGACGACAGGGGGCGGACCTACTGGTTGAACTTCGGCCCGAGGTCGCTCCACTGATTGGGCAGCGCGCTGCCCGAGCTCGTGAAGTCGCGGAACGCCTCGGTGTCCTGCTCGTTCTTCAGGAGCGACCCCAGGAACGGAATGTGCGACTCGACCTGGCTGGCGGTGATGCCCGAGCGCAGCAGCGCCGCGATCCAGTCGATCAGCTCGGATGTCGAGGGCTTCTTCCGCAGCTCGGTCTGACCGCGCAGCCAGTAGAACTTGATGAGCACCTGGTCGAGCAGCGTGGCGTCGAGATTGGGGTGGTGGACGTCGATGATCTCCTTCATGAGATCCCGCTCCGGAAAGTCGATGAAGTGGAAGACGCAGCGGCGCAGGAACGCGTCGGGCAGCTCCTTCTCGTTGTTCGACGTGATGATGACCACCGGCCGGTGTAGCGCGACGATCTCGTCGCCCGTCTCGATCACTGTGAAGCGCATCTCATCGAGCTCGCGGAGGATGTCGTTGGGAAATTCGAGCTCGGCCTTGTCGACTTCGTCGATGAGGAGCACGTGGCGCTCGCTGGCGGCGAAGACCCGACCGAGCGGCCCATACTTGATGTAGCCACGGATGTCCTGGACGTTCCCCTCGCCGAAGCGCGCGTCGTTGAGTCGCTGGATGGTGTCGTAGACGTAGAGCCCGTCTGCGGCTTTGGACGTGGACTTGATGTGCCAGAAGTCCATGGGCATGCCGAGGCCCGCGGCCACGTGGGTCGCGAGCAGCGTCTTGCCGGTGCCCGGCTCGCCCTTGATCAGCAGCGGTCGCTCGAGGGCGACCGCGCAATTCACGGCGTCGATCAGCGCCTGCGAGGCAATGTAGCCGTCGGTCCCGGAAAACCGATTGAAATCACTCGCTTCAGACATGGGCTTCCTTTCGCGATGCGCGGGGAGGTGCAGCCGAGGGGGGGGCGTTCGCCCCAGTGTCTACGCCACGGCGACCGCCGGCGCAAACCCCATCGCGCGAAGCGCACCCGGGGCGCTCACGCTACCGTTGCGGCCGACCGAACCCGTCGCCCGGCCTCCCGGGTGTTCCCTCCCCCCCGCCGCCCGTCTCGCGCCATCGGAGTACGAGCCCCGCCCGTGAAGAATCGATTCGATCAAGTGGTCGGGAGGTACCTGTCCCGATGGGTGGCGCTCACGCTCGCACACGGCGTCGGTGTCTCGACCGCGGTGCTCGCAGTCACCGTGGGGTTGCTCGGGTACGCAGCCCTCGAGCTCGGCATCGATTCCGACAACGTGAACCTGCTCGCCGAGGACGTCCCGTCGCGGGTGGCCCTCGACGAGTTCGCGGAGCTCTTCCCAATCCTCAACAACGCGCTGCTGGTGGTCGTCGACGGCACGACGCCGGAGCTCGCGCGAGACGGTGCCGCAGAGCTCGCGGATAGACTCGGCCAGCAGGAGGACCAGTTCGAGAACGTCTTCATTCCGGGCGGCGGCGAGTTCTTCGAGCGCAATGGTCTGCTCTACCGCAGCGTCGACGATCTCTACGACTTCACCGACCAGATGGCCCGCGTCCAGCCGATGATCGCCGAACTCGAGCGCGACTCGAGCATCGCGAACCTGGCCGCGATCATTCGGGAGGGGCTCTCGCACATTGAGGGCGACGTGGCGGCCGGCGAGCAGTGGGCCACGATCCTCGACCGCCTGAGCGACGCAACCGCCGGCGTCTTCGACGAGTATCCCCTGGCGATCTCCTGGGAGGAGTTCCTCCTCAGCGGCTCGTCCCTCGACACCTCGACGCGACGGATCCTGATGGTCGAGCCGGTCCTCGACTTCGAGTCCTTCCTGCCCGCCGGCGCCGCCCTGAAGCGCGTGCACGACACCGCCGCGGATCTCGGCCTCACTCGCGAGCGAGGGGTCGTCGTCCGCATCACGGGAAATCCGGCACTCAACCACGAGGAGATGCTGGGCATCGCCTGGGACATCGCGGCGGGAGGCGTTGCCTGTTTCGTCCTGGTGGCGCTGATCCTCTTCCTCGCACTGCGATCGCTGCGGCTGGTCGTCGCAGCACTCGCCACCCTGCTGATCGGCCTCGTCTGGACCGCGGCCTTCGCCACCGCCGCCATCGGACACCTGAACCTGATCTCGCTCTCGTTCGCCGTTCTCTTCATCGGCCTCGGCGTCGATTTCGCCATTCACCTGGGCATGAACTACGCGGACCTGCGCCGCTCGGGAAGCAGCCACGCCACAGCCATGGGGGCGGCGGTCGACGACGTGGGCAGCTCGCTGGTGCTGTGCTCGATCACGACGTGCATCGGCTTCTACGTATTCATCCCGACCGACTACAACGGTGTCGCAGAGCTTGGCCTCATCTCGGGGACCGGCATGCTGATCATCCTCTTCCTGACGTTGACGTTCTTTCCCGCCGTGCTCAGCTCCTGGCTCGAGCTTCCGGAGGGCGCGGCCCCATCCAGCCGCTTGCGCTTCGCGGCCGATCCCACGCCCTTCCTGCTGCGGCACGCAGCCAGGATCCGTTGGGCCGCGCTTCTCGCGGGCCTCTGGGCGCTGGTGTTGTTGCCCGGAATCCGCTTCGAGCCCAACGTGGTCCACATGCGCGACCCGTCTACGGAGTCCGTGCAGACCTTCAACGAGATCGCGAAGTCCAACGACCGCGGGTCCCCGTGGTACGCCAACGCTCTCGCGGACGACCTCGACGCGGCCGATGCGCTGGCGGCGAGACTCGGGACTCTCGACCTGGTATCGAATACCCTCACCCTGCGGGACTTCGTTCCGGACGAACAGCGAGAAAAACGAGAGGTCCTGACCGACCTGTCGATGATCCTCGAGACCGGGGCGCTCCCGGAGTCCACCGCCACTCCGCTGAGCATCGGCGAACAGCTCGTGGCGCTGAGCGCGCTGCGCGACTTCCTGCGGACGACCGGCATCGGGCGCGGCGACTCGGCGCTTCGAGCGAGCGTCGGCCGTCTCGAACAGGTCCTCGACGACTTCCTCACGCGCATCGATTCGGGTGAGGACGTCTCGACGGCGCTGCGGAATCTCGAGCAGGTCCTGCTCGGGCAACTGCCGGTGCACCTCGAGAGACTGCGGGGCGCCCTCGACCCAGCGACGATCTCGATCAGCGATCTCCCGGCCCCGGTGGTGCGGCGAATGATCGCACCGGACGGCCGCGCGCGGGTGATCGCGTACCCGAGCGAGACTCTCCAGGAAGATCCGGAAGCCCTGGCGGCCTTCGTCGACGCAGTCCGATCGGTGGCGCCCTCGGCCACCGGCCTCTCGGTCAACATGGTGGAGTTCGCCCGCGCGACGGTGCGCTCGCTCCAGCAGGCCCTGATATCGGCGGTGATCGCGATCGCGTTGGTTCTGTGGCTGCTCTGGCGCCGCGTCGGAGAGATGGTGCTCGTGCTGATTCCGCTGTTGCTGGGCGCCGGGCTCACCGGGGCCTCGATGGCG